>JBJKPT010000340.1:0-2677 GCA_046706045.1 Desulfobacterales bacterium | reverse complement strand
ACGAGGGCGAGCTTGCCGTGATCATCAAGGATAAAATAAAGGATGTCTCCGAAGCCGAGGCCCTGGATCACGTACTGGGGTACACCTGTTTCAACGACGTCACCGAGCGCGATCTTTCCAAGGTCGATGGGCAGTTGACCCGGTCCAAGGGCTTCGACACGTTTGCGTCATTCGGACCATGCATCGCCACCGGGCTCGATCCCACGAAGCTCACCGTCAGGACATTTCTAAACGGGAAAAAGGTCCAGGAAGGTCTTACCGGCAACATGACCTTTTCCGCCGCCTTTCTGGTCCATTATCTGTCCCAGTGCATGACCTTTAACCCGGGCGACATAATCAGCACCGGCACCCCCTTTGGGGTGAGCCCCATGGTCCCCGGCGATGTCGTGGAGGTCGCCATCGACGGCATCGGCACGCTAACCAATACCGTCATCTCCGCTTCATAAAAAGACGGCTGTCAATCGGGGTGGAGGGGCCGCATCCGAGAAGAACATGGACATCGGCATCGAGCCGGGGATCTGTATCTCCGAGCGGAGCGGGTTCCGGCATGCGGACACGATGCCGGTCACGGACACCGGGTGCCGTGCCCTGCCCCACAAGCCCCGGACCGGCTGGAAAGTCTGATCCTCCCACCCTGAGATGATACGGGCGCCGGTCTTGAGGGCAATCCTCTCCGGCACGGCGGAACCGAATCGCCGGGTGGTTGAGGAGCCGAATCCCACTGAGTTGGGCTTTCCAGCACGATTTCTATCTTTGAAAATTGGATACGCCGGGATCGCGGGTACCGTTCCGGTCTTCATCGCAGGGCTCGCCGGCCACGCGGACCGCGTTGCGCCGCGCGGCGTTCCCGGAGTTTCGCCCAGTAGTAGTGGTTGGCCCGCACGCGCGCCTTGTGCATCTTGCAGGTAAAGGTCGCGCGCTGATAAATGGTCGCCTCGTCGGCGAGGTCGTAATTGCAGCCGCTGCACCAGGAACAGCCGGCGGCGACGTCGCACGCCATGCACGCCTCGGAGCTCTGGGTCGTCCGGGTCATGGCCAGGAAGGGCCTGAGCTTGTTGCGGTTGATGCCGTCGAAGCAGTTTCCGATGCATCGCCCCGGACGGTTCATCAAGGCGAAGGGGGCGAAGCGGATGCAGGGGTAAAAGTTTCCGTCGCCGTCCACCGCCAGCATCTTCCCGGCGCCGCACCAGTTGCTGTCGTTGTCGCGGCCGAGGGGAATGCCGATATCGCTCGTAAAAAAGCTGCATCTGCGGTCCCGGTCAAGACCGTTGTCGAGGATATGGTCGGCCAGGGCCCGCAACTGCTCCTCGAAGAGGATGTCGTCGCCATCCTGCCAGACGTCCTCGAACACGACGTTGATCGCGATCTCCCGGATCCCAAGCTCGAACAGGTGGACCACGCTGTCCTTGATGTAGGGCAGATCGTCATGGGACACGGTCGCCTTCGTGCCGGCGTTCGGGAACTGCTTCAGCCACAGGGGAATGTTCTTCACAACCGCGTCGTAGGAGCCCCGGCCGTCGGGGAAAACGCGCTGGGCGTCGTGCTTTTGCCGGATGCCGTCGATGCTGATGCCGATGTTTAAATGCTTGCGGTTCTTTGCGATGTAACGTTGCACCTTGTCGGTGCTGTAGAGCAGGCCGTTGGTGGAAAAGCTGAAGCGGTAGCTGTCGAACCACGGATGGCCGGTCTCGTACATCCTGAGCTTGGCGTAATCGGATATGCGGTCGATGAGGTCGACCTCGAGGAAGGGTTCGCCGCCGATGAAATCCCAGACAACGGCGCGTTCCCGGAATTGCGTCCGCTCACGGAGCAGATAGTCGATCGTCGTCCGCGCGACCTCGAAATTCATCTTCCGGGACTTGTTCTTCCCGACGATATAGCAGTATTTGCACCGAAGCTGGCAATCTTCGGTAACGATGAAGGTGACCGTCTTGGCCTGGCCTTCCAGCCAGGCATGGATTCGATTTTCGGCCGTGCCCGGCCAGACCGTTTCGTCAACCATGCTGCCTCACCTTTTCCGCTTGGCGCCGGGATCAGGAGGCGGTGGTGCCGCAGCCGCTGGAACAGGTGCCGCCGCAGCCGCTCGAGCAGGTGCCGCCGCAGCCGCTCGAGCAGGTCCCGCCACAGCCGCTCGAGCAGGTCCCGCCACAGCCGCCGCCGCAGGCGCAGGATGCCTGTGCCGGACGAGCGGCGACCGCCCCGGCAAGGCCGAGTCCGGCAAGGACCGGAAGCACCTTGCCGCCGGCCTTGAGGAAGTCGCGACGATTCATTAACGATGGACGGTCGTTTTCCTTTTTCATGCCGCAAGTCTCCTCCCACCCGAAATATTCGACCCGCTGATCGTTACTTTGTCAGGATGATTTCGCAGGTCTCGAAGTTGATGGACCACTTGGCACCGGATACATTCTTCCCGCCATACGCCTTGGCCTGGCCGCCCTGCCACGCCTCGACTCGGTTTTCGGCCACGGCCGGCCGGACCGTTTTCCTCCGGCATGCCGCCCCACCTTTTCCGCGCGGTGCCGGGGTCAGGTGTTGGAACTCGTGCAGGTGTTGCCGCAGCCGCTGGAGCAAGCGCTGCCGCAGCCGCTGGAACAGGAGCTGCCGCACCCCCCTCCGCAGGCACAGGCCGCCTGCGCCGGACGGGCAGCGACCGCCCCGGCGAGGCCGAGTCCGGCAA
>JBJKPT010000339.1:0-3727 GCA_046706045.1 Desulfobacterales bacterium | reverse complement strand
CACGTCCAGGGTGCGGCCGGTGTACTTCATCTTGAACTGGAAGGGGGTCTTGTCGTGATCCAGCCCCTTCTCGCAGGCATCGATCAGCTGGGCCATCATGGCGCCGACCACCGGGGCGTTTTTGTACTGGTTGCCGCTGGTCCCGACCGCCATGTAGAAGCCGCCGAGATCCGACTTGTCGTAGACCGGAATCCAGTCGTCGGAAATGTCGTAGAGATCGCAGACCCCTTTGGGCTGGTTGGTGACCTGGAGGGTGGGAATCCGACGGGCCAGCCGGTAGCACTGCGCCTTCCACTGGGCTTCGGTCAGATGGTTGTCGCGGCCGTGACCGCCGCGGCCGGCGTAGAACTCGTCCGGATCGACATGCTCCGTGGGGTCGCAGTCCGGATCTTCGCTGCCGATCAGGAACATGTTGCCGACCTCGGGCCGGTAGTAGCAGCCGATGTCGCCGTCGCTCTGGTGGAAGCCGTCATTGTAGTAGTCGTACCCTTCCGGCGAAGGGCAGTACATGACCTCGTGGCGCAAGGCCTTGGTCTTGATGTTACACCCTTCCCAGACCCCTTCGGCCATCCGGTTGATCTTGTAGGAGTAGGGGCCGGCGCAGTTGACCACGACCGGGGCGTCGATCTCGGTGCCATCGGCCAGGGTGATGCCCTGGACCTTGCCGGCGGCGCTTCGGACCTTCACCACCTCGGCGTTGAAGAGAAATGCCCCGCCCTTGGCCTCGGCGGCCCGCATGATGTTGTGGGCGGAAAGGGCCGGGTCGTTGACGTACCCGCCTTCGGGGCAAAAGAGTGCGCCTTCGAGCATCCGGGAGGGCTCTTCCCAGAACGCCGGATCCTCGGGGCGTTTCACCGGCCAGAATTCGTGGAGATCGAGCACCGGCACCAGCTTCAGCACTTCGTCGTTGGTGAGCTCCTTGTACTTCACCCCCACGGCGTCGTAGTGTTTCTTGACATTCTGCCATTTGTGCCCCTTGGATTTGATGAGAAGGGAGCCGGTGTTCATGTACTTCGCCAGCCCTTTCTCGTCTTTGACATGCTCCAGGTAGTCTTCCCAGTTCAGCCAGTATTTGAATCCTTCGTAGGCAAAGGCGACCCCGTCTTCGGTGGAGTAGTGGGCGCGGACGATGGCGCAGGAGCCGGCGGTGGAGCCCTCGCCGGCATCGGGCCGCTTGTCCACGTTCAGGGTCTTGTACCCCATTTTGCAGAGCTCGTAGGCGATGGGGGTGCCGATGATCCCGGCGCCGACGATGATGACATCATACTTTTGATTCATGATCTCCTCCATCCGAAAGAAAGCGTAAGTGTTCGATCCAAACCTCTGGGTGAAATTCCTTTGAGCAGATTCTTCATGCAAAATGAACGCCGAAAACGAACCCGGCCGTCTATTTCATATCCGTTTCCCGGCGGCATTCATTTCCTTTGGATTGCAGCCGGTTACACATCCAGCCTCGGGAAAGCGGAGCCGGCGGCTCGAGGTATCGGACCGGGCGGATGAAAAAAACAAGGTAAAACAGAAAATATTTTTTCGCTCATTCGAAAAAATATTTTCACCTCCCGCTCTCCCCCAACCCGTGCGCATCCCGAGACGGGCCGTTTGGGGATGGTCTCGATCTATCCCCGGAGGCCCTGGATCCAAGCCTGGAAACGCTTTTCACCCGCCGGACGGAGCCCGAATTCGGCGCCGGCCTCGAAGATGGCGTGGACCATGCTCTCACCGTAGCCCCGGCTGCAGGTGAGGAGGAATCCGCCGCCGTCCGCCGATTTTTCCAGGGTCGTGATCTGGCAGGGCACGTGGCAAAACGGCCCCTGGAAGAGAAACGGCACGGTTTTGGACGGATCCCGGAAGTCCAGGTTGGTGAGCTTCTCGGCGATGGCGAAGGTCTTGGGGCCGAAGAGCGCCAGAAAGACCGTGGCCTCGGTAACATCGGTGCAGCCGATGAAATCGGGCATCTCGGGCGCCGTCGCCCCCAGGTGGTAGATGGATGCCTGGGTGCGGTTCATGCGGTTGACCAGCGCGGCGCCCGAAAAGGTGCACGCGCCCGGGGTCTCCGGCACGCTCAGATCCGAGGGCCGCTGGGTGTCGATCGCCTTGTCCTGAAGGTCCCAGCGGTGCTTGTGGGCCAGGTCGACGAGCCAGGGGCCCTGCCCCTCGCCGTCGTATTCCATCACCACGGTCCAACGGTCGCGGACCTCCGTCGCCAGCGGCCGGACTTTGAACCGCACCGGCGATTCTCGTTTTATTTCAGCCATGATGGTTACCTCGTTGAAGTCAATGGCATGAACTCAAGCCTTGATGGTCACTGAGATGCCTCTTCCTGGATCGAAATCGCTATCGGTATCGAGACGTTAAAGAAATCGATCCCGATTTCGAAGGAATTTTTGAAGAATCCATCTCCTCAGGTCAAGGACATTCTCTTTGAAGTTAAAAACCTACATCTTCATCCGTTCGCCTTCGGGATCGTAAAAGGGCTTGGGAACGACCCGGGCGTAGAGCCGCACCCCGTTGCATTCGTCCTCGAAAATCTCCAGATGGGTGCCCTCGTCCGCCAGCTGGGACTCCACCAGGGCCATGCCCACGGCCTGGCCGGTGGTGAAGCTCTTGCGCATGGTGGCCACGTAGCCGCGCACCTTGTTGTCGACGATGAGGGCCCCGTCCCGGGCGGGCCGGTCGTCGTCCTCCATGCGGATTCCCACCAGCTTGAGCCGGCCGGCGTCCGTTTCCGCCTGGCGCAGGGCAGAGGCCCCCACGGTCTTGGCCCCGGTCTTCGTCCGATCCCAGAGAAAGCCCAGCCCCAGGTCCAGCAGGTTGGTCCGCTGCTCGGACTCGGAGCCGAGAATGACGTGGCACTTCTCCATCCGGAGCACGTTCTGGGCCTCCACGCCGAAGTTGCGGATGCCGAACTCCTCACCGGCCCCCTTGAGCAGGTCCCAGACCGCCTGGGTGTAGGAGGACGGGACGTGCAGCTCGTAGGAGAGCTCGCCCACGAAGCCCAGGCGCATGGCCCGCACGAAGATCGTCTCCTGGATGAAGAATTCCCGGTATCCGGAAAACGGGAAGGCTTCGTTCGAGAGATCGGCGTCCACCACCTTGGCGAGCACCTTCCGGGCGTTGGGCCCGGAAATGTTGATGACCCCCATGGCATCGGTCAGGTTGACGATGGCGTAGTCCCAGCCGTCGAAACGGGTATGGTAGCGGATCCACTGCGCGGTCTCGCCGGCCCGGCCGGTGGAGGTGGTGAAGTAGTAATCGTTTTCTCCCAGCTTCACCACCACGCCGTCGTCGATGACGCATCCGTCGTCGTTGCACATGGCCGAGTACTTGATCCGGCCTTCCTTGACCTTCTTCATGTCCGAAACGTAGACCCGCTGCAGGGCCTTCAAGGCGTCGGGCCCGGTGATGCGGAACTTGCCCAGCGTGGAGCCGTCCAGCATGCCCACGTTGTTGCGCACGTTGAGGATTTCTTCCCTGCAGTCGAAATCCTCGGAAAAATACCGTGCCCGCTGCCACACGCCGATGTTCCGGAAAATGCCGCCGTCCCGGATCTGCGAGGCGTGCAGGGGGGTGTGCTTGAACATGTGATGGTTGTATCCCGCATAGGTGGCGAGCAGCGTCGGCACGAGCGGCGGCCGCACCGTGGTGGGCTGCGGCGTGTGGGGGGAGGCGGTGAATTTGGCCACGAGCAGGGGAAGGTTGTGCCCCGGCACCCCGCCCTGGCCCGGAC
>JBJKPT010000338.1:0-2114 GCA_046706045.1 Desulfobacterales bacterium | reverse complement strand
CCGAACGATCGTCCCGCTCGACGACCGGTGGCCAGGCCCGCCCCTTCGGGGTCTCCCAAGACCGGCAAGCGCAACGGGGGATTCGCCCATGGGGTTAACTCCCCAAAATCCGGGCAGAAAATCCGTTCCCCACATCATGGGGCCGGCGCATCGCACCACCGCGCGAGCCGGGCCCGGCAGGCCGCGGCAAAATCTTCCGGGTAATGGCCGTTGATCCAGCGCAGCTGGGCTTCGCTGAAGGCGCCGGGCGATTTGGGAAGCCGGGGCAGAAAACTGTAGATAAGCCGCTGGCCGGTGGCACCGGCCGTGATCCGTTTGGAAAATTCGATGGCGGTCACCATCCGCGCCCCCAATCCGGCCAGGGCTTTTTGAGCAAGAAGGATCCCCCGGTCCAGGGATGCCCGAACGGCCGAATCGGCTTCGAAAATGTTCCCCACCGGGGCTCGTACGATCAGTTGCAACTCCCACTGGGAAGTCTGGGCCTTGGGGACGAAAAGAACCGATGCCCCGTCGTCATGGACGATGAGCGATTGAGGCCTGGCGGGCACGGCGTCCATGCGCTGGTTGGTGTCGATGGCCGCAAGGTAGGCCTCAAAAAAATCCGTTCCGGTCCCGATCCGGTATTTCTCGATGAAATCGGCGATCAGGTCCCCGCAGGCAAACGCACGAATCGATGATTCACCGACCGCCGGACCCGATTGCGGCCGGTCACCGATGAGCGCGTATTGCTGGTGCACCTGTTGGTGGGAGGCATGAAGCCGGTAACGGCTCGGCGCAAAGTCGAACCCGAGATTCCATCCCCAGAGGGTGGCCGTGTAGGCCGGCAGAACGGATGCGCATGCCAGTCGCCGGCCAATGCGGCACCGCAGATCTTCGAGCTCCGCAACGCCAAGGGCCCGGCCGGCCGCACCGGTCCACGCAACGCCCAGGGCCTGGGCCATCCGAAGGTAGCTTCGCTGGTAGTATAGGTGACGCATCCCTTCCATGTCGTCCGCGCACAGGGTGTTCGCGCTGTTGCGGATGCAATCGTCGGCCATGTTGGCGGCATAGTGCCCACCGGCAATATAACTGTTTTTGCGCAGGTATTCGTAGACATGGCTGTAGCCGTCGGCCGAGCGCCACTCGCCAACGATCTCGCTTTCGCCCTGGGCCCCGGGTCGCAGGACCATGACGTGTTTGTACCGGTCGGGCAGTAGGGCGTTGTTGGCCACCACGTCGAAAAGCGTTCGGCGTTGAATCTTCGGCCGAACCCCGCCGTTTCCCGTCGATTCGTAAACAAGTCCCGTCGGGGATCCGGTCACCGGATCAAAAACCATCTCGCAGGCGATCCGGGCTAAATCCATCAGCTCCTCGGGATCCGTCGAGGTCGCCGCCAGGGCAAGAAGGATCGGATCGGGCAGATCGCGAAGTGCCCGACGCCGTGCCTCCGGCGATTCCAGGGTGTTGCCGGCATGGCGCTCCAGCCAGCCACGAAAAGAAACCTCCGCAGGGGCATCCAAACCAATGCGCGACGGGTCCGCAGCCAGGGCATCGGCCCAGGTTTTCCCGATGTAGGTGGCTCCCCGAAAAGGAAAGGGATTGGCGACTTCATAGACCCCATCGGCTTCGGCGGACTCGACGGCGCCATCCGGAAAATTCGCCTGATTGAGAATGCCGCGGCCGCCGGGGAGTCGACCCAATTCGCTGATAAAGGCCGAGGATCGAAGGTTTGCGACACGGTACGCGGACCGATGCAGGCCGTAGACGAATCGGCCATCAGGATGAACGCAGGTGTTGAGATTCATTCGAATGGGGTCCCGTTCGGCGGTGCTTCAATATCGGTGGCATCGACCCCGCCGATGGGGAAACGATGGCCTTCCATTGAAAAAAATAAGCGATCGCCGTCCGCATCGATGTGCGCGGCGATTTTCATCAAGGCCCGTTCGACGAACTTGATCCGTTCCGTGCCGCGGCGAAGGTAGAGTTGGTCATTGGATACGAAAAGCGATCGGGGATCCAGCGCAAGGCGGGCGCCCGTGTTCAAGACCAGTTCGGGATCCGGACCCAAAACCACGTCAAAGACAAAAAGCGCCGTATCCGCGTACGGAAAATAAACCTTTTCGACGGCTTCACCC
>JBJKPT010000337.1:0-9558 GCA_046706045.1 Desulfobacterales bacterium | reverse complement strand
GGTGAAGACCTTTCCCCAGGATCGGCTCGTATCGGTGCTCCTGTCGGAAATCGCCGGGATGGAGTCGCCTTCACTCTAAACGCGCGTTTGGATGGGATCCAACTAGGAATTTTATGGACCGGTTCTTAAATCCGGTCGATGGACCTGCCCGACGCCTTGGCGCCCGTGCGAACCATTGATCAGATGCGTCGGAGACGGCGTGATCCCCAAGGCATCGCGCTCGTGGATTCACCGCCCCTGGAAGCGGTCAGGCACCGACTCCAACGAACGTGAAAGGAGATTATGGCAACCCAGGAACGTTTCGCGATTTCACCCACCCGGGAAGAAGACTATCCCGAGTGGTATCAACAGATCATCAAGGCTTCAGACATGGCCGAGCACTCCGCCGTTCGGGGGTGTATGGTCATCAAACCATGGGGCTACGCCGTATGGGAAAATATCATGCGCCACATGGATGCCATGTTCAAGGCGACTGGGGTAAAAAACGCCTATTTTCCGTTATTTATACCCTTGAGCTATCTAGAAAAGGAAGCCGAACACGTGGAGGGGTTTGCCAAGGAATGCGCCGTGGTCTCCCATCACCGCCTCGAAAAGGGAACGGACGGCCGCCTCGTGCCGGCCGGTCCACTGAACGAACCCCTCATTGTCCGGCCGACCTCGGAAACCAACATCGGCGAAACCAAGAGCCGGTGGAACAGCAGGTACCGAGACCTGCCGGTGCTGCTCAACCAGTGGTGCAACGTGGTGCGCTGGGAGATGCGGACCCGGATATTCCTGCGCACCAGCGAATTTCTCTGGCAGGAGGGCCACACGGCCCACGCCACGGCCGAAGAGGCCATCGCCCGAACCCATCAAATGCTCGATGTCTACACACGCTTTGTCGAGGATTACCTGGCGATCCCGGTCATCCAGGGTCAAAAAACCGCCCTGGAGCGATTTCCCGGGGCGGAAGACACCCTTTGCATCGAGGCCATGATGCAGGACCGCAAGGCGCTTCAGGCCGGCACCTCGCATTTTCTCGGCCAAAATTTCGCCCGGGCTTCGGGCATCCGGTTTCATACGGCCGACGAGTCCGAAACCTACGCATGGACGACGTCCTGGGGCTCGTCGACCCGTATGATCGGCGGCATGATCATGACCCACAGCGACGACAACGGTCTGGTGCTGCCGCCACGAGTCGCTTCGGCCCACGTGGTGATCATGCCCATCACCCGCAAGGACAAGGACTTTGAGGCGGTCAATACCTACGTCCAAGCCCTGGCCGATGAACTCCGCGCTGTCGATTATGCGCGCGGCCCGCTGGTGGTGGAAGTTGACGACCGTGACATCGGCGGCGGCAAAAACTGGGAATGGATCAAGAAAGGGATTCCGATCCGGCTGGAAGTGGGCCCTCGGGACATCGCCGGCGACTCGGTTTTCATGGGCCGCCGCGACAAGGATGCCCGGGACCGCAGGTCTATCAAGCGCAGCGAATTCGTTGCAACGGTGACGTCGATCCTCGATGAGATCCAGCAGGCCTACTTTGACCGAGCACTGGCCTTCCAGCGTGCCAATACGCGGGCGATCGACGACAAATCTGCCTTTTATGATTACTTTACGCCCAAAAACATCGAACGTCCGGAAATCCACGGGGGGTTCGCCCTGTCGTGCTGGTGTGGCGACAATGGATGCGAGAGTCGGATTAAGGATGATCTTGGCGTCACCATCCGATGCATTCCGTTCGCCCCCCTGACCGAAGACCCTCAAACCGGGCAATGCATCTGCTGCGGTGCCCCGGCCCGGCAGCGCGTCGTCTTTGCCAAGGCCTATTAACGCATGATCCGAATCAACGATATCCTCGACATCATCGCCGATTACTATCCCGAGGCCGATTCGGATATCGTTGACCGGGCCTATATTTTTTCGGCCCGGGTTCACGACGGCCAGGTACGGCTCTCCGGGGAACCGTACCTGTCCCACCCGTTGGAAGTCGCCGGCATTCTGGCCCAGATGAAATTGGACACGGTGAGCGTCGCCGCCGGCCTTCTTCACGATGTCATCGAAGACACCCACTGCACCGAGGAGGACATCCGGAACATCTTCGGCGCCGAGGTCGAGCACATCGTCTCGGGGGTGACCAAGCTAAGCTCTCTGAAATTCAACAGCAGCCAGGCCCGACAAGCCGAAAGTATCCGCAAGATGCTTCTGGCCATGGCCGACGACATCCGGGTGATCTTCATCAAGCTCGCCGACCGGCTGCACAACATGCGCACCCTTCAGTACCACAAACCCAACAAACAGAGGGAAATCGCCCAGGAAACCCTGGACATCTACGCGCCCATCGCCTCGCGGCTCGGGATCTACTGGATGAAGCGGGAATTGGAGGACACGGCCTTCAAGTATACCCATCCGGAAGAATACGCCAACATCGAGCAGGCGGTGAAAAAAGACAAATCCGAGCGAGAATCCTATGTCCGCGAGGTGATGCGGATCATCCAGGAAAAGATGGCGGCCACGGGGCTTGTCGGTGAGGTTCTGGGACGTTACAAATATTTTTACAGCATTTATCAAAAAATGCTGAGCCAGAACCTCGATTTTAAGGATGTCTACGACATTATCGCCTTCCGGATCATCGTCGAAACCATTCCCCAGTGCTACGAAGCCCTTGGGCTGATCCATTCCATGTGGAAGCCGATCGACATCAAATTCAAGGACTACATCGCCCGGCCCAAGCCGAACATGTACCAGTCCCTTCACACGACGGTGATCGGCCCCAAGGGCGAACGGGTCGAAATCCAGATCCGCACCCAGGAGATGGACCGGGTGGCCAAGTCCGGGATCGCGGCCCATTGGAGTTACAAGGAAGGCCGAACCGTCGACGAGCGGGTGCGGGACACCTTCGCCTGGATCCAAAACCTGGTGGAAAACCAGGAGCATGCCCACAACCCTCAGGAATTTCTGGAAAATGTCCGCATCGACCTCTTTCCCGACGAGGTCTATGTCTTTACCCCGAAGGGCGACATCCGGACCCTTCCCAAGGGGGCGACCCCGGTCGATTTTGCCTACATGATCCATACCGAGGTTGGCAACACGTGCATCGGCGGCAAGGTGAACGGACGGTTGGTCCCCTTGCAATACGAGCTTCAAACCGGTGATGTGGTGGAGGTGACCACCAACAAGAATCACCACCCGAGCAAGGACTGGCTCAATTTCGTCAAAACGGTCAAGGCCCGGGCAAAAATCCGCCAGTGGATCAAGATCCAGGAAAAAGAGCGCAGCCTCAGCCTGGGCCGGGAAATGTGCGAAAAGGCGTTCCGAAAGCACAAACTCAACTTCAATGCCATGTTGAAAACCGACGCCATGACGGGGGTCGTGGCCCAATTCGGTTTCAAAACCATCGATGATCTCATCGCCAGTGTCGGCTACGGCAAGATCACGCCCTTGCAGCTCGTCCGCAAGATCGAGCCCAAATCCGAACCGGAACCCGAGAGCCTCGATCTGGAACGAATGGTCGGTGAACCCGAAAAAAAGAAGCCGAAAACAGGGGTCACGGTCAAAGGGATGGACGACATCCTGATCCGGTTCGGCAAGTGTTGCCAACCGGTGCCGGGGGACGACATCATCGGCTACATCACCCGAGGCTACGGGGTCGCGGTTCATCGCACGAGCTGCATCAATGCCCTGAAAATGAACCCCGAGCGTCAGATCGATGTGGAATGGAACATGGAAAGCAAGGAAACCTACCCGGTCAGCATCCGGGTCAACGCATCCGATCGGGTGGGACTGCTGGCCGAAGTGGTGGCCTGCATCAGCCGGTTCGGGGCAAACATCCTGAGTGCAACCACCCAGACGCGGGAAGGAAAGCACGTCGATGTCAACTTTTCCATCGACGTCCAGGGCACCGAGCACTTGGACCATATCCTCGACGCCATCAAGAAAGTGCGCCAGGTGCAGGGCGTCCAACGAATTCGTTAGCGTTCATCCACAAATGGCCCTTTTGCACGGTGTCTGCGTCGGGCGCTTCGCATTGAATCTTCAAAATGGCCCGCTGTTCCTTCGGTTCGGATCGTCCGCACGCCTTGAAGGCACAAAACTACGCATCGGGTGATCGACACGGGTAGGTCGCCGAGCAAAAAAACCGCACCGGCGGGTGGAAAACGGACTTCCCTTCGCGGCGCGGTTTTTCGATTCAAAAGGGGACGGGGCGTTAAGCCACTTTGACGACACGGCCACTTTTAATGCAGCCGGTACAGACGAGCATTTTCTGAGGGCGTCCGTCCTTCAAGGCCCGAACGCTCTGAAGGTTCGGATTAAACCGCCGTTTGTTGACATTGTGCGCATGACTGACGGCATGCCCGATCACCGGCTCTTTTCCACAAATTTCACAATGTTTTGCCATTTCAAAAACTCCTCTATCCCAATCGATTCGGTAGGCCAGGCTCCCGAGGCATCGCCGGGTGCCGAGCGTGCTTTAAAAATAGAATGCTCTATACCACGCCGTGGCCGGTGTAAAGCCCGAATTTGACATCAGCGCGCCGCATGCAGTTTTTCCTCTTTTGCGATGGCCTCCTTGCAAAGGGCGATGTATTGAAGCGCCTGCTGCTGAAGCCCCACGTCCGGGTATCGGGTGATGACGTCGGTGAACCGGTAAAGGGCCGCTTTGTAGTGATGCGCGTTAAAGTAGAACCGGCCCACGTACAGGTCGTGACCGGCAAGGCTTTTCAGGCATTCCCGGATGTGCGCCCGCCCCCGATCGGCGTACGCCGTCTTCGGGAATTCGGAGACAAGCCGTTCGAACGTATCCATGGCCTTCCGGACCACGCTTTGATCCCGATCCACGGTGGACATCTGAACAAAATAACACATCCCGATCTGGTAGATCACATAGGGAATGGCGTCGTTTTCCGGGTGGAGATTTTCGAATTGTCGGTAGGCCGTGATGGCGTCATCGTAATTCTCGTTTTTAAAATAGGCATCGGCGATTTTCAGCTCGGCCAGCATTTTGTATTTGCTGAACGGATACCAATCGTTGATCTGACCGAAATCTTTGATGGCAAGCTTGTAATCGCCGCTATTGTATGCC
Organism: Desulfobacterales bacterium; assembly: GCA_046706045.1. Lineage (GTDB taxonomy): Bacteria > Desulfobacterota > Desulfobacteria > Desulfobacterales > JBDRRP01 > JBJKPT01. Next base: position 4,496 of record JBJKPT010000337.1, on the reverse strand, counting down.
TCGACGCCTTCGTTGGCCAATTCAAAAGCCGTTTTGTCTCCTTTGGTCTGGAACCATGAACAGCCGACCAGAACCATCAAAACGGCAAGCCAGACGGCGATGCTTGATTTTGCGATTTTCAAATCGGGTTGCCTGTTAACGACCATCCATCGGGCGGTTTGCATGGAACCGCAAAGGGTTGCGGCATAAGCCGGTCGATATAAATAGATCTACAGCAACTTGTTGATGGCCTCTTCCAGTTTGGACTTGGCCACCATGCCGGTGATCTGGTCCACGACATCGCCTTGTTTGAAAAAAATCAGGGTGGGGATCGCTTTGATGCCGTATTTTCCGGGGGTTATGGGATTGTCGTCCACGTTGCACTTGGCAAACTTGATCCGATCGCCGAATGAAACGGCCAAATCGTGGATCACCGGTGCGATGGCTTTGCAGGGACCGCACCAGGGCGCCCAGAAGTCAACCAGTGCGGGCTTTTCCGACTGGAGTATCTCATTTTCAAACGAACTGTCTTCAACCTCGATCACATTTTCATCCATGATAAGCGTCCTTTCCTTCAGCGAACGGGATTCAGAAATAGGTTCTACTTATAGTGGTGCCTCGGGGGATTGTCAACTGTGTCGCCGATTTGACACTGTCCGCCACCGTCTGATAACCTTGTACAAATTTCAATTGGTTAGTGTCCATCCACGGCTGCGCGATGTTGCGTGCGTTCAAGGCGGACGGATGATTTGAACCGAAGGAACAGCGAGCTATTCCGACGATTCGAATCGAAGCGACCAGCGCGGAAATCACGAAAAAGGGCCTTCGGTGAATGGGCACTGGTTATCGTGAGGGGCCATCCATTTCGGGTCTCTGGAAGGCCCCAACGATTCGGGAGATTCGGCAGATGTGCGGACGCATTCGCATCGGGGCCCTGATTTCCGGCCAGGGCTCCAACCTGAAGGCCATCATCGACGCCTGCAACAACGGCCACATCGCCGGCGGGGTGGCGTTTGTCGGTTCGGACAACCCCGAAGCCCAGGGGCTTGCATGGGCACGGGACCAAGGGATCCCAACCTTCTCGGTCGATTATCGACGAATCGTGACACGGTACCGGGAAACGTCCCGGCCCCCTTCGCCGCCCGACGACTTCGACCTTGAAGAAATCATCGACAAGCAACGGCTCTTTCCCCCGGAGGCCGATCCAGAAAAGGTCAACGCCTTCATGGTGACCCGTGCCATTGCCGAGCGCGCCCTGCTCGATGCCATGGCCGCCCAAGGCTTCGACCTGCTCGTGCTCGCCGGATTCATGCGAAACCTCACCCCCTATTTCATCGATCGGTTGAATCCGGAACCCGAGAAACCACGGATCATGAACATCCATCCTGCCCTTTTGCCGGCCTTTCCCGGTGCGGACGGCTACGGCGATACCTTCCGCTACGGGTGCAAGGTGGGTGGATGCACCGTCCATTTCATTGATTACGGAGAAGACTCCGGTCCCATCATCGGCCAGGCAGCCTTTCCGATCCTGCCCGGAGAGCGCCTGGAAACGATCCGGCAAAAAGGGCTGGAACACGAATGGCGGCTTTATCCCGAATGCATCCGATTGTTTGCCGAAGACCGGCTTCGGGTGGTTGAGCGCCGCTTCGATCTCGCCGGCGGCCGCACCGTCTCCCGCCGAATCGTCGAAATCATCAAAAAACCTTGACCATCAACGGCAACGCCACCAGCCTACCGAAGGCGCTGCCGAGGTTGGTCAGCACCACGACGAGCAGCACCTTGGTCACCTTGTTCCGCCAGAAGCCCCGGATGGAAAGAATGTCTTCGGGAAGGGATTCAAAATCTTTGACCCGCGGTTTGCGGGCAATCGCCTCGACCAGTCCGGATACCCATCCAGCGGCAATCATCGGATTCAACGAGGTAAGCGGTGCCGCCATCGCGGAACTGAGCACGGTCAAAGGATGGGCCATGGCGATCGCGGCCCCGAGGGCGGCCAGCAGACCGTTGGCCGCAACCCACCAAAAAATCATATGCGCTCCTACATGGCGGCCGCCAAAAAAAACCGGTGCCGATCAGCAACACCGCGACCAGAGGAAGACCCCACTTGAGAATGGATGTCCACCGCCGCTTGGGCGGCAGTTGTTCCAGCCTCGAGAGATCCACGGAACACTCCCAGTACCGACGGATTCCCGGCACGTGGCCGGCACCGACCACGGCCACCACTTTCTTTCCCGGAGCCGAACGGATTTTTTCCGTCAAGTACCGATCCCGTTCATCGATGAGAATTTCCCGCAACTCCGGCATGGACTTGCCGATTTCAGACAACAGCACTTCGAGGACGTCCTGCTGCTTCATCGCCTCAACCTGGCTTTCGTCGATCTTGTCCACCTCACCCAGGGATACGACCAGGTCCACGATCATGCGCACCCGGGAGCGCAACCCCATAGCCCGCCAGGTACGCGAGAGCGTCGTCCGGACATCCCGGTCGGCCAGGTACACCGTGGCGCCCATGGCTTCGGCCGACTCGATGGCCTGGATCATTTCCGCTCCGGGCTTCACTTCCAGTTTCTCGGCGATCCGCCGCTGAAACGCCGCCAACAACAGGCTCGAAAGCAGCAGAAACACCTTTTGTTCGCGAATCACCCGGACGATGTCCATTTCACGCCACTGATCCTGCCGGCGCATCGCCTGAAAACGCGACGAACACAATTCCACGGCCACCGTATCCGGTTGTTCCGCCTCGATGACCGCCTTCACCAGGTCGACGCTTTCCCTGGACACATGGGCCGTCCCCACGAGCACCACTTCCTTGCCGTCGACCCAAAGCCGGTGCACCATCTCGGGGTTGTTGGAATCCGTCATTGGCAGTATAGTCCTTGCTTTGGTTGGTACCCATCCACAAATGACCTCTTAAACGATTTCGTGCTTTGGGCACCCGGTTCGCAAAATTAACGACGCCCCACCGGCTGTCAATCGCGGCCCGCGGGGATCGACCCGATTTGAAAGGCTTTTGCCGTGAACCCGCAGATGGCCTTGGACGTCGCCCCGTATCGGATCACCGATCCTCCCTATTACTTGGAAACCGGCAGCGAAGTACAGCAATTTACCGCTGCCTGCCGCTCACGGTTGCCCGTCATGCTCAAGGGACCGACCGGGTGCGGCAAGACACGGTTCGTGGAATTTATGGCCCATCGCCTGAACCGACCCCTCGTCACCGTGGCCTGTCACGAAGATCTTTTCGCATCGGATCTTATCGGCCGGTACCTGTTGCGGAACGACGAGACCGTCTGGATCGACGGGCCGCTTACCCGGGCCGTACGGATGGGCGCCCTCTGCTACCTCGATGAAATCGTCGAAGCCCGCAAGGATACGACGGTTGTCATTCATCCCCTCACCGATACCCGGCGGACCCTGAGTATTGACAAGACCGGCGAAGTGCTCACGGCCCATCCGGATTTCATGATGGTGATCTCCTACAACCCGGGATACCAATCGGTGCTGAAAGACCTCAAGCAGAGCACCCGGCAACGGTTCGTGGCCCTTGATTTCAATTATCCGGCACCGGAGATCGAAGCCCGGATCGTGGCCCATGAAAGCGGTGTCAATACGGACACGGCCCGGCGTTTGGTCTCCTTGGGAAGCCGGATCCGGGACATCCGGGAATACGGACTGAGCGAAGGGGCCAGCACCCGGCTGATGATCTACGCCGGACAACTCATCGAGCAGGGGATCCCGGCGGCGACCGCCTGCCGGGCCACCATGGCTCGGCCCCTGACCGACGACGACCGGATCCTGGAGACCATCGATGATTTGATCGACGATTTGTTTTCACCGCCTCCGGAAGCGCCGATCCGGACCGATGCCGTGGCGTCATGAGCGCCCCGGCCGCCATCAAGCGCCTCCATGCCCTGGATCCACGACTCGCCGAACGCCTGGCCGCGGCGGTGACGGCCCGGCCCGGAGCCATCACCGGCCCGATTGCCGTGGCCATTGCCGATACCATCGTCTGGGCCATCGGCCAGGAGCTTCGCTTCGGTGAGGCCTGTTCCGAGGGTTTGTTGTGCCTTGCCGAGACTGCTGACGGTGCCCGCATCAGGGAATATATAAGGGCCGTGACCACGGCCGGCACCCACGGACCGGTATTGGGCCGGATTCTAGCCCGTGCGCTGGCGCCCGTCCTTAAGGACGGCGGCATGGACCTATCCCGGCACTTCGAGGCCGCCGTCACCGCCATGCGTGAAAAAGGCACCTATGCCCTGGCCGATCCCGTCGACGCCCTCATGGCCCTTTTTTCCGAAAACGACCGCGAGAGCGTACTTTCCTACCTCGACCTGCTGGTTGCCGTCTACCGCCAACCCCTAACCTACAACCGGGCCGTGCGTCTTTCCAAAGTGGTACCCCGGGCCGTGCGCGGGATGTCTCCCAAGGACCGTGCCGGAAGGATCGACGCCCTTTGCATGGTCGTGGCCCGGGACGAGCGGCTCACCGAACCCTTTCTCGACGGCTTGACCCGGGGG
>JBJKPT010000336.1:0-8045 GCA_046706045.1 Desulfobacterales bacterium | reverse complement strand
CCCCCAAGTACCCGACCTTTCCGGACATCGTGAAGTCCCGGAAAAAAGAGGTCAAGAAGATCGCCCTGGCCGAACTGGCCATCGAAGCGCCCGGTGCCGGCATGCGCATCGAGGCGTTGGTGCCGGCCGTGGAGCCGCGCACCCCCAAGGCCCTCACGGGCAGCGCCGCCGAAATCGCCGCGCGGATCGTGGACATCCTGAAAAACGAAGCCAAGGTGATGTGACCATGAAACCCATCGGACTGCTCATCGAAGAAGCGGACGGGCGCGTCAAGGACGCCAATTTCGGCATGGCCGCCGCGGCCCGTGGCGCGGACCGCGAACTGCTGGCCATGGTGGTGGATGGATCGGCGGCCGGTTCCAAGACGGCCCTGGAGGCCCACGGGGTGACACGGATCGTGGACGTGCGGACCGGCGCCGGCGGCTGGGATCCGGCCGTACGGGCCGCGGCGGTGGTCGCGGCCATGGAAAAATTCGGGATCACCGATCTTATCGGCCTCACCAGCCCGGCGGGCCGGGAGTTGCTGCCGAGGATCGCCGCGCGGCTGGACGCCCCTCTCGTCATGGACTGCATCGCCATCGACCTCGACGTCCACCGGGTGAAGACCTCCCAGTATTCGGGAAAGACCATCGCCACCATCGCCCTTACCGGCCGTCATTTCATCTACGGCCTGCGGGCCAACGTCGTCACCCCGAGGTCCGCCCCGGCGGTGGCCGCGGTGGAGACCTTCACCTTCAAGGGAGAGCCCCGCGAGGGGTACCGGGTGATCGAAACCCGTTCCGAGGAAAACGGCGCCCGGTACCTCGCCGAGGCGGACATCGTCATCTCCGGCGGGCGGGGGGTGAAGGGCGGGGCCAATTTCAAATTGCTTTTTGACTGCGCCAGACGCATGAACGCCGCCGTCGGCGCCTCGCGGGTCGCCGTGGACAACGGCTGGGTTCCCTACGCCATGCAGGTGGGCCAGACCGGGGTCAAAGTCAATCCCAAGGTCTACATCGCCTGCGGCATCTCCGGATCGGTGCAGCATTTTGCCGGCATGAAAACCGCCGGCCTGATCATCGCCATCAACACCGACCCCAACGCCCCCATCATGGCCAATGCCGATTACGCCGTCGTGGGAGACCTTTTCGAGATCCTCCCCGAACTGGAAAAAGCCCTGGCAATGAATTCACCGAAACAAGGAGAACCTGACGATGACACTCGGAAAACAGATCCTTTACCTGAGCCGGGCGGACGTGATCAAAACGGGACTGACCATGGCCGATATCGTGGACGTCGTTGAAAGATGATTTTTTTTGCGCAAGCGAAAGACGAATGCCGGAAAACAAAATGCCGAGAAGAATCCATGTGATTTCCTGCGCGGTGCTGGCGGTGGACATCCGCCATGCGGCCGCCGAACTGGGAATCGAGATCGCCGCCACCTTCCTCGAGGGGGGGCTTCACGAGCGCCCGCAGCGTCTCCGCGCCGAACTGCAGCGCGCCATCGACCACGTCTCCGCGTCCGGTTCCTGTGACCGGATCGTGGTGGGCTACGGAGTCTGCGGGCAGGGCACGGTTGGGGTCCGCGCCCGCAACGTACCGCTGGTCATCCCCAGGGTGCACGACTGCGTTGCGCTCTTTCTTGGCGGCGATCGACCCTATCGCCGGGAATTCCAAAAATTTCCCGGCACCTTTTACATCTCGGCCGGATGGCACGAGGGAAAGCCGGTGACGCTCGCCGAACGCCGCCGGCGGGCCAGTTTCGGGGATCGGCAGCTTTCCTACGATGAGCTCGTCGAAACCTACGGGCCTCGTGTCGCCGATGCCACCTTCCGGTTTCTGAATTCCTGGCAACGGAACTACCAGCGGGCGGCATTCATCGATACCGGTGCCAAGCCATCCCCGGAAGCCGAGCGGCACGCCCGGGAAATGGCCGCGGAATACGGCTGGGTCTTTGAAAAAATCGACGGCAGTCCGGACCTGATCCGGAAAATGCTTTCGGCGGAAAAGACCACGGACGATATCCTCATCGTGGCCCCGCGACACGTCATCGATTTCGATGCCGCCACATCCACCCTGACGGCGCATCCGGAGTGGGTAACGCCTGCGGCCGGGTCGTCGACACCGGGGGCGGCCGTGGTCAAAGGCCGGGGGAACGATCCGGCCGCCATGGAACGGGTGAGGATCGGTCTGGGTGTCGATGCCGGCGGCACCTATACCGATGCGGTGATCTATGACCTGCACCAACAGCGGGTTCTTTCAAAGAGCAAGGCATTGACCACCCGGTGGGATTTCACCGTGGGAATCTCCAAGGCGTTGGACGGGCTGGATCGGAAGGCGCTGCCGGCGGTGACGATGGTGGCCCTGTCCACCACGCTGGCCACCAACGCCATCGTGGAAGGAGACGGGCAGAAGGTGGGCATGATTCTCATGTCCCCTTTTGAGCCCCCGGCGCCGGAACCGGGCGGCGATGCCCCGCAGGCGATGGTCGCCGGCCAATTGAACATCACGGGGCAGGAGACTTGCCCGGTGGACGAGGACGAAGTCCGGCGCGTGGTGCGTCGGATGGTGGAAAAAGACGCGGTTCGCGCCTTTGCGGTTTCCGGGTATGCGGGAACCATCAATCCGGCCCACGAGCTGCGGGTGAAGGCCATCATCCGGGAAGAAACGGGTCTTTTCGTCACCTGCGGCCACGAACTCTCCGACATCCTCGATTTCAAAGTCCGGGCCCGCACGGCCTTGTACAACGCGCGGATCATCCCCCGGCTGGTGACCCTCCTGGCCGACCTGGAGCGCGTGCTCGGCGCCCGGGGCATCCAGGCCCCGGTGGTGGTGGTAAAAGGCGACGGGACTTTCATGAGCGCGGCGATGGCCAAGGCGCGCCCCGTGGAAACCATTCTTTCCGGTCCCGCCGCCAGTGTCGCCGGCGCTCGGCGCCTGACCGGACGCGCCGACGCACTGGTCGTGGACATGGGCGGAACCACTTTGGACACGGCCCGTCTGGTGGGAAACCGGGTCGCGCTCTGCGAGACCGGCTCCCTTGTCGGGGGGCGGCGCACCCACGTGAAGGCCCTGGATATCCGCTCCGTGGGTCTCGGGGGCGACAGCATGATCCGGTTTAACAAAAACCAGGTGACCATCGGCCCGCGGCGGGTGGCGCCGGTCGCCTGGCTGGGCGCGACCTTTCCCGGCACCTCCCAGGCCCTCGATTTTTTGGAGAGGCACCTGCGGCGGTATGCGTCGGACACGTCGTCGATGACGCTTCTCGCGTTGACCGGAGCCCCCGATGCCGTCCCTCTCGCCCCTGTCCAGGAAGCGCTCGTGGATCTGTTGAAGATCCGGCCCCGGTCCGTGGACGAGTTGCTTCGGGAAACCGGCGCTTGTCTGGAAGGGCAGCTGGAACTGAAGGCATTGGAATCCCGCGGGGTGGTGCAGCGCTGCGGGCTGACGCCCACCGACCTTTTGCACGTGGCGGGACGGATGGCGCTTTGGGATCCCACCTCGGCCCGGCGCATTTGCCACCTGTTCTCGGTGCTCTCCGGCCGGGAGATGACCGAAATGGTGACCGATCTGCTGGGGCGTGTGACCCGGGGCTTGGTGGTGGAACTGCTGAAACAAGCGCTGGATAGCGACGTCGATACCGCGCGCCTCCATGACTGCCCGGTGTGTGAGACCTGGATCGACAATCTCATGGCCGGCGGGAACGACCGGTTTGCGGTGCACATCGATTTCAAACAGCCGGTGGTGGGGATCGGGGGGCCGATCGGTTTTTTTCTGCCCCGGGCGGCGGCGGTTCTGGGCACCCAGGCAGTGCTTCCCCCGGACGCCGACGTGGCCAACGCCATCGGCGCCATCACCAGCCTTGTGGTCATTCAGCGTCAACTTCGGATCGTTCCGGTTTCAGACGGAGGATTTTCCATCGAGGGGTTGGCGGGCGCACGAACGTTCGATAGCCTGGATAAAGCCGACGGCGTGGCTCGAAAGGAATTGATTCGGATCATCCGGGCCCAGGGCCGTATCGCCGGCACCAGCGCCGAGGATGTGTTCCTTGAAACGGAAGACCAGCTGCCGAAGGCCGCCAACGGCGCCACGGTCTTCATCGGACGGCTGATCCGCGGCTCGCTTTCGGGCCCTCCCGATCTCGTCCTGCAAACGGGGAAGGCCTCGGAAATCCGGAGTTCGGCGGCCTGACGTTCGATCACCGGATGGGTGTCCCCGCCGGGCCGTTCCAACGCCGCCGGGCCCGGCAACGGATCCCTTCACTCCTTGTCGTTTCCGAGCATGTCTTCGGTTTCCATCCACATGACGTTGATGATGCCGAAGGCACACGCAAGCAAGACGCCCAGAATCCAAGAAAAATACCACATCGATCGACTCCTTACCGGTCAATAGGCCGAATGGGTGTTTTCACCGACCGTCTTTTCCGTCACCGGTCCGCGAAGAACCCGGTAGACCCAGCTTGTGTAGACCAACACGATGGGCAAAAGCACCACCACGGCGATGAACATGAGGCTCAGGGTGTGGTGGCTGGAGACCACGTCAAAGGCGGTCAGGCTGGCATTGGGTTGGATGGAAGACGGCATGACAAAGGGAAACAGGGCAAAGCCGGCGGTGAGGATAACGCCGGCGATGGACGCACCGCTCGCCACGAACCCGGCGCCCGGCCGATCGATGCGGGAGAAAAGGAGCGCCAGGAGTGCGCCGGCGAACGCGGCCGCCGGGGCGGCAATCATCCAGGGATGGGCGGAGAAATTGGCCGTCCAGGCACCTGCCGCCGTTTCCACGGTCTTTTGCAGGGGGGTGAAGCTCGTGCCCGGATCGGGCATGGAAAGAATCCGATAGCCTTTGATCCACACGGCCTGCCAGATGCCTGCTAGGCCGAAGAGCGCGATGAAGGCGATGCCCGCGCGGGCCGCGGCGCGTTTGGTGCGCTGCCGGAGATCCCCCTCGGTCCGGAGTTGCAGGAAGAGGGCGCCGTGAGTGGCCAACATGGCCACGCTGACCAGGCCGGCAAGGATCCCGAATGGGTTGAGAAGACCCCAGAACGTCCCGTGGTAGGATGGCCGCATGAACGCGTCGAAGGAAAAGGGAACCCCCTGAAAGAGGTTTCCGAAGGCCACGCCGAAGACCAGCGCGGGGACGAATCCACCCGCCACCATGCCGATGTCCCAGGCCTTACGCCAACGGGGATCGGCCATCTTGCCACGGTACTCGAACCCCACGGGCCGGAAGAAGAGGGCAAAGAGAACCAGGAGCATGGCCCAGTAAAACCCGGAAAACGCCGTCGCGTACACCACGGGCCAGGCCGCGAACAGCGCGCCGCCGGCGGTGATGAACCAGACCTGGTTGCCTTCCCAGGTCGGTCCGATGGCGTTCAGCATGACCCGCCGTTCGTCATCGGTCCGGCCCACGACGAAGAGCAGGATGCCCACGCCGAGATCGAACCCGTCGGTCACGGCAAACCCGACGAGCAGGACACCGACAAAAATCCACCAGAGGATCTTCAGGGTGTAATAGTCGAATAAAACCATGTTGGGGTCTCCTCATGATCGCGCCCGGGCGAAAAGCGAATCGTTTCGTCCGGGCATTCGCCGTCAGGACGCCGAGGCGGTTTCGGCCTGTTCGAAATGATAGCGCCCGGTGTGCAGGCTGCTCGGTCCGCGTCGGGCGAACTTGACCATCAGGTACAGCTCCACGATCAGGAATACCGTGTAGAGCAGCACCAATCCCGTGATGCTTCCCACCAGGTCGCCGGAGGTGAGGCTCGAAGTAGAGAGAAACGTGGGCAGCACTTCACCGATCGACCATGGTTGGCGTCCGTATTCCGAAACGAACCAACCCAGTTCGGCAGCGATCCACGGCGCGGGCAGGCTGTAGAGAAACAGCCTCAGCAGCCATCGCTTTTTCTCGAAGACCCGGGTCGCGCAGAAGTAAAAACCCATCCCGATGAGGGCGAGCATCCAGAAGCCGAGGCCGACCATGAAGCGGAATGTCCAGAACAGGGCCGCCACGTCGGGGATCGTGTCGAGTGCCGCCCGGTGGATCTGGGCCTGGGTGGCATCGACCACCCGGTCGGTATAGGGCTTGAGCAGCAGTCCGTAACCCAGGTCCTGGCGATTGGCCTCGAAGGCGGCGACCACGGGGTGGCTCCGGTCCCCGGCCCGGATCCGCTCGAGCATGGCATAGGCGGTCATGCCCTTTTTGATCCGCTGTTCGGCCTCGCGGATCAACTCATCGATGCCCGGCACCGGGGTGTCGAGGCTGCGGGTGATCAGAAGGCCCCCGACCCATGGAATCCGCACCGGGGCGAGTGTCTTCATCCGGTCTTGCTCCGGAAATCCGAAAAGGGTGAAATGGCTGGGCGGCGCTTCGGTATGCCATTCGGCCTCCATGGCGGCGAGCTTCACTTTTTGCACCTGGCCGGCGACGAAACCGCTCTGGTCGCCCAGCACGATCACGGACAGGATCGAGGCGAGGCCGAACCCGACCGCCACGGCAAAAGAGCGCCGGGCAAAGGCAAGGTCCCGTCCCTTCAGGATGTACCAGGAGCTGATGGCCAGCACGAACATGGACGCCGTCACGTAGCCCGCGCCCACGGTGTGCACGAATTTGACCTGGGCGACCGGATTGAAGAACAGGGCGGAGAAACTCTTCAGTTCCATGCGCATGGTCTCGAAGTTGAACGTCGCGCCCACGGGATTCTGCATCCAGGCGTTGGCGATCAGGATCCAGAGGGCGGATAGGTTCGATCCCAGGGCCACGAGAAAGGTCACCAAGAGGTGCGTGCGGCGCTGGAGCCGATCCCAGCCGAAGAAAAACAGGCCGATGAACGTCGATTCGAGGAAAAAGGCCATGAGCCCTTCGATGGCCAGGGGGGCACCGAAGATGTCGCCCACGTAATGGGAATAATAGGCCCAGTTCGTGCCGAACTGAAATTCCATGGTGAGCCCGGTGGTCACCCCGAGGGCGAAGTTGATGGCAAAGAGCTTGCCCCAGAACCGGGTCATGTCCTTGTAGACCTCTTTTCGGGTCATGACGTAGACCGACTCCATGATGAAAAGGATCCACGAAAGTCCGAGGGTGAGGGGAACGAAAATAAAATGGTACATCGCGGTCAGGGCAAACTGCCAGCGCGAGAGCGCCACGAGTTCTTGGGAAGGTAGCATGGAACCGGCTCCTTGTCGGAATGCGGCGGATCATGAAATCGCCGAAGGAAAGAAACCTTCTTCGGGGTTTCGTTGAACACCCCAATCTTCATATACTCTAACAGGACCAGGGTTGTTAAGAAAAACTTGAGTTCGGAAATGATTAAAATTAAGTGTTCTCCGGAATCGACCAACGACAAGAGGCTACGGGAGCCGAGCACCCATGGCGGAGATGACCACGTTATCCCCTCGTGACAAGCGCGAGCAGAAGGCCGCCCTGGGATGGCTCTTTGCCCGGGCCCGCACCATCCGTTCCTGGGTGCTCCTTTCGATCGGCCTCGGGGCGGCCGGCGGGCTTTGCCTCATCTGCCAGGCGTTTTTCCTTGCCCGGGCCGTTTACGCGGTGACCATGGCCGGTGCCACAGCCTCCGATGCGGCGCCGGCACTGATCGCGCTGGCGGCCATCGTCACGATCCGGTCCGTGCTGGCCTGGGCCCGTGAGCGGAGCGGGTTCGAGGCCGGGGCGCGCATCCGGCAGGACGTCCGGATGGCCTTGATCGATCGTCTGCTGGCCCTTGGCCCGGCCTATGTCGCCGGAAAGGAAACCGGAGCCCTTGCCGCCGCCGCCATGGAGCACGTGGAGGCCTTAAACGCCTTTTTCGCCCTTTACCTTCCCCAGTTGGCCCTGGCCGCCGTGGTGCCTTTGAGCCTGGTGGCCGCCGTCTTTCCCTTCAGCTGGGCCGCGGGCCTGCTTCTGGCCGTCACCGCCCCCCTGATCCCGGTCTTCATGGTGCTGGTGGGCATGGGCGCCGAAACCGTCAGCCAGCGGCATTTCCAGTCCCTGTCCCGGTTGAGCGCTCATTTTCTGGATGTGCTCCGGGGGCTTCCCACCTTGCGGCTCTTTGACCGGGCCGTGGCCGA
>JBJKPT010000335.1:0-14189 GCA_046706045.1 Desulfobacterales bacterium | reverse complement strand
CGCGGCGGGGTTTTTGGGCGGCCTGCTGTACGAAGGCCTAAAGTAGTGGGATTTTGCTGCGGGCAAAATCATCCTGGAGGAAGCCGGCGGATTCTTCGAGGCCGAAGAGACCGCGCCGGATCAATGGCGGGTTTTGGCCGGAAAATGCGCCGTCCGGGATACTTTCAAACGCATCCTGGACATTTGAAACGGCATCGGACGGCTCAACACACCCGCCTTCCTTCTCTCCAGACGGTTCGTACCATGGGAAGATCGTCGCAAAGGGATATCCTTACGAGATCGGCCCGCAATCCGGGGGCAATTCGTCCCCGGTCATCCAGTCCGATCATGGCGGCTGGATTTGCCGAGACGCAGGCAATGGCATCGGGCATGGCGTATTCCAGCTTTTGGTGCAGCACGAACGCCGCCTGCAACAGGGCAGAGGGCACGTAATCCGATGACAAGGCATCCAGGAGGCCCGTCCGGGCTAATTGCCCGGCCGAGACGTTGCCCGAATGGGAACTCCCCCGGACCAGATTGGGCGCCCCGGCCACAATCCCCAGCCCGCACCCCCGGGCCCGCAGTGCCGCTTCCAGGGTTGTGGGAAATTCCGAAATGGTGACGCCTTCCCCAAGGGCTTGAAGGACGTCTTCTACGGTGGTGTCGTCATGGCTGGCGAGGGTGATCTCCAGGTTTCGGCAGATCTCGATCACCTCTCTCCGATTTTGCGAAGCATGCTTTAACTGGCGCGCTTTTCGTGTGGCAATGAATGCTTCGACATCTTCTTCCGATTGGTCTTTCAGGAAATGATACGCCATGAAGGTTTCCTTCTCCCGCCATTGGCGCTGACCCGGGGTATGGTCGTTGAGAGAGACCAGCCTCAGGAGCGGGTTATGCACGTAGGGTGAGAAGTTATCCATCAGGGTTTCCTCAGGGACTTCGCACCGCAGGTGGACCAGGTGCTCGGCGCGGGAAAGCTGCATCTCGGCGGCTTGTTGGATGGCGGCCATCGAGCTGTGGACGATTTCATTGCGCAACGGATTCTTGGGATAGGATCCCAGGAAGACGGCGTCCAGCACCGTGGTGATGCCGGCGCAGCAGATTTGGCTGTCGTGCGCGAGGAGTGCCCCCATGGGAGACGGCCAGATGACTTCGGGCCGCGGAATCATGTGTTTTTCGAGGTTGTCCGTATGGATCTCGACGAGGCCCGGAATCAAGAAGTCGCCTTCCAGATCGATGGCGGCGGGGTGAGCGCTTCTCCCCGGTTCGACGGCTTCGATCCGGCCGTCCACGGCGCAAAGGGACCCGTGCAAAACTTCCGATTTCGTTACAATGAGGGCGTTGGTGACGATCAGTTCTTTCATCCTTGCCTCATCTCGTAGACGCGGTCCGCCACGGCACGGCGCACCTCATCGTCATGGAAAATGCCGACCACCGCGGCGCCGCGTTCCTTGACTTCCCGGATCAGATCGATGACCGTCGCGCGGTTTGTCCCGTCCAGCGAGGCCGTCGGCTCATCGAGAAGCATGATGGGGTAATCCACGACGAAGCTTCGCGCCACGTTGATCCGCTGCTGTTCGCCGCCGGAAAAGGTGGCGGGAGCGACGTTCCAAAGGCGGCTCGGGATCCGGAGCCGCTCCAGCAAGACCTCGGCTTTGCGCCTCGATTTATCAGCGCCGACCCCCAAGTGGCGAAGCGGCTCGGAAACGACTTCCAGGGAAGGTACCCGGGGAATCACCCGAAGGAACTGACTGACATAGCCCAGGGTGTGTCTTCGCACCTCGAGGATCTCCCGCTCCCCCGCGTGGCCCATGTCGACCCACCGGTCCCGGTGCCGAACGAGAATCCGCCCCGAGTCGGGCTTGTAGTTGGCGTAGAGGGAACGCAAAAAAGTCGATTTGCCGGACCCGGAAGGACCGAGCAGGGCGACACATTCTCCGTTGGCCACCGTAAGCGCCGCACCGTCGAGCACGGGAATCGCCACACCCCCCTGGACATGGAGCGTGAAGGATTTGGTCAAGCCGATGACCCGGATCGCAGAGGTCATTGTCGTCTCCGGAAAAATTCAAAAATCCTAGGCTTGGAGAACCGAGGATACCAAGAGTTGGGTATACGCGGTGTGCGGATCGTCGAGAACCTGGTCGGTGAGCCCGCTTTCCACCACCCGGCCCTGGTGCATGACCATGAGCCGATGGGCGAGCAACCGTGCCACCGCGAGGTCGTGGGTGACGATCACGGCCGAGAGCCCGAAATCGATCACGAGCTTCCGAAGTAAATCGAGAAGCCGGGCCTGCACCGAGACGTCCAGTCCGCCGGTGGGCTCATCCATGAATACCAGGCGGGGGCCATTCACCAGTGTGCGGGCGATCTGAAGCCGCTGCAGCATCCCGCCGGAAAACGTCTGGGGAAGATCATCGAGGCGCTCCCCGTCGATTTCGACCCGAAGCAGCCACGCGAGGGCCTGGCTGCGGATGCGGGCGTAGTTTCTGGCCCCGACGGCCATCAGCCGTTCGCCGACGTTAGCCCCGGCGCTCACCCGCATGCGCAGTCCGTCCCGGGGGTTCTGATGGACGATGCCCCAGTCGGTCTTCATGAGACGCCGCCGGACCGATTCGGCGATGGCGTGGATATCGAACACCTCGCCGGGTTCGCTGCGGTAGATCACCCGTCCCGACGACGGGGCCAGAAGGCCCGAAAGGCACTGGAGCATCGTGGTTTTTCCCGAACCGGACTCTCCCACCACCCCCAGGACTTCTCCCGGAAAGAGCGAAAAGGTGACGTCCTCGCACCCCTTATGGCACCCGTAGTACTTGGTTAGCCCCTCAACGGTCAGGAGCGGTGAAGCGAAATCATTAACCACGGCGCGTCATCTCCTCAAAACGATCCGGGAAGGCCTCCGATGCCAGGGATTCGTGGGCTTTGCACCGTTGGCGGCAGTAATCGGTATCGGAACATACGAACAGCCGTTTTCCCTGATCGTCGATGATGATTTCGTCGAGGAAGCTGTTGTCAGCCCCGCACAGGTCGCAGCACCGGTCCCATCGTTCCACTTGGAAGGGGTGGTCTTCAAAGTCCAGGCTCTTGACGCGCGTGTAGGGGGGAACGGCGTAGATGCGCTTTTCCCTGCCGGCCCCGAAAAGCTGCAGGGCCGGGCTGCGGTCCATCTTGGGATTGTCGAATTTGGGAATGGGCGATGGGCTCATGACGTAGCGATCGTTCACCAGTACGGGATAATTGAATCCGATGGCGATGCGTCCGTTGCGGGTGATGTCCTCGTAGAGCTTCACGTGCATGGAACCGTACTCCTCGAGGGCGTGTATCTTCCGCGTCTCCACCTCGCGGGGCTCGAGCCACCGGAGCGGCTCCGGGATGGGCACCTGGTAGACAATTACCTGGTCTTCTCCCAGGGGGGTCTCCGGTATGCGGTGCCGGGTTTGAATGATGGTGGCTTCCGTCGTCTTCGCCGTGGTCTTGACCCCGGTGGTTTTGCGGAAGAATTCACGGATGGAGACCGCGTTGGTGGTGTCGTCCGCGCCCTGGTCGATCACCTTGAGCACATCGCAGGGGCCGATGATGCTGGCCGTGACCTGGATGCCGCCCGTTCCCCAGCCGTAGGCCAGGGGCATTTCCCGGCCCCCGAAGGGAACCTGGTATCCGGGAATGGCGATGGCTTTCAGGATGACACGGCGGATCATCCGTTTGGTCTGTTCATCGAGATAGGCGAAATTGTAGCCGGGAAGGGGACCCCGGCTCCCCTCAGGGTCGGGGGGGCCGGTCGGGTCCATTGCATTCGTGCTTCCGGTGTTTACATGTCCAGTCATGAAGGTTTCGACTCCGATTCTTTTCCGCTTCTCTTTCCGCCGATTCCCGCGCGCATTTGCCGGACCATGACGAGATCCGCCTGGAAATCCACGTGGTGGGGGAGCTTCAGGTGCTGGAGAAAACCCGAGGCCTCCACGTTGTCGGCGTGAGCGAGGACGAACTCCTCATCCTGGGTCGGGGCCTTGAGTTCTTCGTCGAGTTCCCGGCCCCTCAGGGCCCGGTCCACAACGGACATGGCCATGGCCTTGCGTTCGCAGCAGCCGAAGATGAGGCCGTAGCCCCGGGTGAATTGTGGCGGGTGGTCCTTGGACCCCTTGAACTGGTTGATCATTTCGCATTCCGTGACGGTGATCTCGCCGATGTCGATGGGGAAACCGAGCTCCGGCGGAGTCAGGACCACCGCCACCTCGCCCATGCGAATCTCTCCAACGAACGGATGGGCCGCGCCGAACCCGCGCTGGGACGAATAGCCCAGGGCCAGGAGGAAGCCTTCGTCCGCCCTGGCGAGGATCTGCAACCGGACATCCCGCTCACATGGCAGCGTCAGGGGATGGCGGGTGATATCCCCGGGGGCGTCGTCTTCCTCCGGGGCGGGTTCTTTTTCGATCAGTCCTTCATGATCCAGAAGTTCGACGACTTTGGGCATGGCGCGATCCACGGGCGCGCCGCCGTCGGTTGTCTGGGGCGGATCTTCCCCACGGACCAGATCGAAATCAAGGAGCCGGTGGGTGTAATCAAAGGTCGGGCCCAAGATCTGCCCGCCGGGCAAATCCTTGAACGTCGCCGAGATGCGCCGGCGGATGGCCATCCGTGAGGTATCGATCGGTTCGGTTGTGGCCAGCCGGGGCAGGGTCGTCCGATAGGCGCGCAACAAAAACGCAGCCTCCACGAGATCGCCCTGGGCTTGCTTGATGGCGAGGGCCGCAAGCCCCGGATCGTAGACGGAGCCCTCGTTCATCACCCGGTCCACGGCAAAGGAAAGCTGTTCCCGGATCTGCTCCAAGGATAGAACGGGAAGGGCGGGATTTCCCCTCCGTTTTTCGGCCAGCAGGGCATGGGCGCTCTCGATGGCCCGTTCCCCCCCTTTGACGGCGACGTACATGGGTTTTGTTCCTTTTTTATTTTACGCCTTCGGTTCCAATGGACCGCCGGCCGTGAATGCGTGAGAAACTACCGACCCGCGGATGGACACGGATTCGTGCCGAGCGTCCGGTCGCCCCGGTTTCAGGGTGCGCGGCAGGCCGCAGACGGACACGGGTGAGAGCAGCAGCACATCGACGCCCAGGGGAAATTGCTCCCCGTTCGCCCTGAAATCGGACCAGAAGGCATCGTTTAAACCCGTCGCCTGCAACTGAATTTCCCTTTCAATCCCGGGCCCGCTCAAGGTCACCCCTTCAGAATGGTGCAGGGATGCGACCTGAATGATCACCGTGGCCGATCGGTCGGGATAGAGCGGATCCCCGCGCCGAAAGCGGCCGAGCTCCGGCGCCGTGCGGCCGTCCGGGATCACGGCGAAGGCCGCCTTCGCCGGGTCGCGGGCAAAGGGGCATCCGCAGTGAAACTTCAAATAGCCCAGGATGCGGCCCGAGGATGCGGAGGGATCGATCCACAACGGCGTCTCGAAGTCGAGGAGCGTCAGGCAGACCGCGCCGGTCGTCGCGTAAAGCGGCTCCGGGGGCTTTGGCCGCACGGGAAGCCCATGAATGATTCCGGGGCGGGCCGTGGCGTTCATCAGGACGCGGAAGGTTTCCTGACTGTCGCGCACGGGATCCGCGAACCCGGGTAGCAGGCCGTCTCCGGAGGTCATCTCAGTCATCTCCTCGAACCATGGTGAAGAAATCGACCTTGGTTGCCGCGGTCTTTCGCGCAAGGGATTGCCGGCACCGGTCGTCGGCTTCCTTGAGCGGATGAATGATCGTTTCCAGAAGGGTTTCGCGGCGCGCCGTATCTTGAAGCAGGGCGTCGAAAACGGCGGCGAGCTCGGCATGTCGCCGGTTGTGTCCCGCCACATAGGCGTGGCCCGCGGTCCCCTGGGCAACCAGGACCGAGCATCGCGTGACGGTCATCTCGCCGAGGTTGAAAGGCCGCCCGGTTCCGCCCATCCGGGCTTGCACCATCGCGAGCCCGGTTTCGGGGGGACGCAGGAACTGGTATAGAGGTCTTTCCGAGAGGCCCTCCCAGGCCGTCTCGAGGGCCGCCGCCGATGCCCTGGCCAGAACCGCCATCCAATGCCGGCGCGCCGTGATTTCTTCTGAAAATTCATCCCGCTTCTTGGACATGGACGCAACCCGTCGCTCATAGCACATCGTATTTTTTCACAAACTCCGAGCCGTTCAATGTGCGGAAATCATGCAGGGCTTCGCGAAGCCGTTCATGAGGCCAATCCCACCAGCGGATGCGAAGCAAACCCTCCTGCACATCCTCGGGAAAGCGTTCCCTCAGAACCTTTGCTGGGACACCGGCCACGACACAGAAGACCGGCACATCCTGGGTCACCACGGCCCCGGCCCCGATGGCCGCCCCGGTGCCCACGGTTACCCCCGGCAGAATGACGGCATTGTGGCCCACCCACACGTCATGCCCCAATGCGACCGGCTGGTCCCGGCGCCAGGAGAAGAAGCCCTCATCGTCTTCTCCCAGCCCGAATTGCCGGCTGCGATAGGAGAAATGGTGCAAGGCCGCCCGCTCCATGGGATGATTGCCCGGATTGATTCGCACAAAGGAGGCGATGGAACAGAATTTGCCGATCTGGGCATAGATGATCTGGCTGTCACGGCTGACATAGGAGTAATCTCCGAGCACCGTTTCGGTGAGCGATGCCCGGGCCCCGATTTCCGTCCACGCGCCCAGTTGCGAGGCCAGGACAACGGCTTTGGGATGAACCAGGGGCCGCGCGCCCAATCTCTTCTCTTCCATAACGGCCCCTTCACTTCTGGTTGGCGTTGGTTCCGATGACCCGCAGACGGATCATTTTTGACAGAGTATCGACGGTCGAAACCGCGATGGGAATCATGATCGTGATGAACATGGCTTCATTCCAGGCCGACGGTTGCAAGCGGCCGGATAGCTCCAGTCTCTTGTTCTACGGGAAACGTCGATTGGGGGATCAGATCCGTTCGAGCCGCCGATGCGGCTCCGGCGGCATCACGACACGGATGGGGTCGCCTGGTCTCACCTCGCCGCATTCGAGGACGATGGACATGACGCCGGCCTTGCGGATGAGTTTTCCGTCGTGGTCACGCGCCAGTACCGCCGCCATCAGGCCGGGCTGGAAACGATCCAGTTGGGAACAAGGATTCCGCAGGCCGGTCACCTCGACCACCGCCGTATCCCCCAGGTGCAGCCTCGCGCCGACCGGCAACCCGAGGAGATCAATGCCGCGGGTGGTGATATTCTCACCCATCTGCCCGGCGGACACGGCAAAGCCCGCGTTCCGCAATTCGTCAAACAACTCGGCATGAACGAGATGCACCTGGCGCCGATTGGGCTGGCTCGGGTCGTGCATCACCCGCGAGCGATGTTTGATCCTCTCACCCATGTGCGCATCACCCTCGGCTCCAAGTCCGGCCAGAAGCCGGATGCCTTCCTGATTCTGCTTGCTGAAAGCGTGCACCGCGTTACGGCTAACGGCCGTCACGATCCTATCCATAGCAGTTTATGCTTCTGCGAATACGGCTTCGGAAAAACGATCGTCTGCTTCGCCGGCAATGCATTCAAGCGCCCTTTGCATCTCGTTGCTTTCTCCATCGGTTCCATAGACCTTTTGAATTTCCACCGCGATGAGTGCTTTTGGGCTCCCAGCAAAGACGATTCGTCCATGGCAGTACCGATGATCCGCCGGCAGTTGGACTTTGCGATATTCAAATGATGCTGGTTGCAGATGGCTGGGATTCCATCTTCTTCGTTGATGGATTTGAGCGAGCGCATCACTTTGGCAGCATTATGGGGGTCGAGCGACGCCAAGGGTTCATCCGCCATAACCATTTCCGGTCCCTGAACGGGGGCTTTTGCAATGGCCACATGTTGCTGCTGGCTGCTGGAAAACGTATTGACCCGCTGAAGCGCTTTGGGTGCCATATCAAGTTTTTGCCGGGCCAGAATGACCATGCTCTTTCGGTGCGGTTGAGCTGCTCGAAAATCATGGCGTATTTTGATCGCCACCAGCGCAAATTTTTTTCCCTCATCCTACCGATCTCAAAATTTTCGGAAGGCAATTCGGCCCCTGGTCGGATCGATCAATCGGTCGATCAATCGACGAGACATCGATTTCCCAGCCCCGATCTTCCGATAACGCCGATCTTACCTCCCAGGATCAATGCTCATTTTGACGGAATCGACCGCTCGAACCGCACCATATTTTTTGGCAACCCCATCCTAATAGAGCATGACACGACTTTTTCGTTTCGCTGGGCGATGATCGAGACGTTAAAGGCGGTGAGTTGGCGATCGATTAGTGCATTATGTGTTTTCGGTGTGAAAGCAGAAAAAGGTACACCCAGGGTGGACGGACTCACCGTGCACTCGGCCAAGGGGAAGCCCGCCGGAGCGGTAAAAAACCTCGACGACTACCTGGGCGGCCGGGAACCGGCCAACGAGGTCAACTCGTCGTTGATGTATTGACGGCCGATTTCAATAAGGATAGCTCCTGTTCCCGGGCTTTGAGGATGGTCTTTACATCGTCCAGGCCCAATTCTCCGGCCAACATGGCGATAATGGTGTGCTTGGTCGTACAGGAGTCCTTGTTTACAAAAAAAGCGTCATCGGCGAATCGAGGTCGCCGTTGTAACCGTAAGGGAGATCGCGAACGTAGCGGCAGGCATCATGGAAACGACGAATGCCCCGGCCAATGAATTCCCCGGAAACGACGCCGGGACCCATGATGACCGCATCGGGAAAGTTGGTAAATGATCCACGGCGAAAACCTTTTGGGATGTCATGATGATGCCTTCGGGTCCGGCCGTCATGTGGAGCCGAGGCCGCCCAATCCGTCCCCCTGTTGAGCAGACGGCCGGTTGCCAACAGCGAGTTTTATGTTTGGTCCCGGATTCTGGATGCCGGAAGGAGGAAGCCGTTTGACTCCCCTTTGGGGGTATCCCAATGCTTGGACCATTTGGGTTTTGTTCAAAAGAATCGATATTCGGTTTCCCGCCGGCCCATGGTTACGCGATTGTTGAGGTTGCCCCAATTTTATGAACCTTTAAGCACGGTCAGAAAAAGAGCCTGGCTGCGAGGACGACACGGTCCCGATCATCGAACTCGCCGAAGACGCCGTCCGGATCACCGCCTAGCCAATCCCCGGTAGCCGAAATCTCCAGGTTGCCGAACCACTGATAGCGCAGGCTGAGGGAGAACCAATAGTCCTGATGCGTCAAGGACGATGCCGCAAATCCTCTCACGGTCACCTTGTCATAGTAGAATTTGCGTTCCAGGAGCATCGATCCGAAACGGCCGTCCGGGTCTCCGGGGATGGCGGATGCACCGTCGGCCTCGACGTCGAAGAACTGCGGGCTGATCAGCCAGTTGCCGACGTACCAGTCGATCCCCAGGAGAGCACGCAAGGTGGTCCTTTGCTCCAGATACGGTATGCCGGCCGCAGAGGTGAAGGCCCGGTATTCATCGGGGCTCACGGCCAATTCGACGCGTACCACCGCCGGGCCCGCATTCCAGTCCGCGGTTGTACCGAACACCGTGCGCCGGACCACTTTGGGCTGAAGCTCTAAAAGGCCCTCGGGGGTCACCGACGGGAAGAGCACCGGCGCACCGGTCAGGTTCCGCAATCCTATCAGGTTGATATCCCAATCCCCGACGGTGGCGCTCCAACGGGCGCCGAAGCTCCAGTTTTCCGGCTGGTTGGTGGGCTCTTCCATCGGCAACACAACGGTGTTTGGCGGAACAGTGGCCATCGGATCGAATTCGCTTCCGGGTTCCGGCAGCCGGTCATGGTAGGTTTGGGGGATCAAGAGGAACTGAATCTGCTGGCTCGAATCGGGATAGAATTGTGCATTGGCCATCCAGAGCGGCATGCGTCGCTGCAGATCATTGCCCAGCACGAACTCGCGCAGATCAAGGGGATTGACGATATCGAGCAACCGAAAGCCGTCGGCCTTGCCCCACACCACGATCTGCCGGCCGAGGGTGAACGCATAATTTGAGGCCTCCTTTCGCACGGTCAGCTCGCGCAGGGTCACCTCTGCGGTGGTGTGTGGTTCCAGGGCGTTCTCGTGCTCGGCCCAGACCTTGGTGTCCAAGTGCCAATCGTCAACGGCCGGCGGCTTCCACTCGAGCTGAAGAAGTTGCTGGTTCAAGACAAGCTGTTGATGATCGGCATTCAATCCGTAACCGGCCCTATCCAGGAGCCAGCCGGAAAGATATGCGGGATTTTCAGCGCCAGATGCGGAAATCGTCACTGCGAGCAACAAAATCACGCCTGCTGCGCACCGCAAGGCACGGCAATGAAACGTAACCCGGGCCACGGCTTCAATCGCTCCTCAGGTAACGCTTGGAAACGAACATATCCTCCAGGGGGAGATTCACCTCGTCTGATTCCAGGACCAATCGGGTGCTGCGGCCGGTCAGAAGGTTTTTGATTACCTCCCGGCGGGGGAGCCAGTATTGATTCACCGGGTGAAGGCCCTCTGCCGTGAACACCTTTTCCAGGGCACCGTTCTTCGCAAAGTCTTCCACGCGCACTGGATAAAGCGTTTTCCGATCGATCCAGTACCGCTTTTTGGAATAGCCGGTCGAGGCCTTCTCCGAGGCCGAAGCGGCCACGGCCTTGATCACCCAGCATACGTGCCCCTCTCCATCGGCCTTTTCGCCGATAAGATCGAAGCGATAGGCGTTGATCCGGTAGCCTTCAAAGTCTTCGAAGGAAAATTCGGTCCCCATGTAGCGATTGCTTTTGTCATGGCCGGCAATGCGGCGGATCCGGCGCGTGGTGGGGAGATACATCCAGATGTCGGTGTCGGGCCTACCGCGGTCGATGAGAAGAAGCCCCGTACCGGCAAGGACCGGGGGGCTGAGAAACTTTTGCAGCGTGCGCTCCACCCCGCTTTGGTTTTTGTAATAGGTGATAACGGTGCGCGTCTGTTCGTTGCTGCCGTCCGGTGCGACCAGGGTCATCTGGTACCGAATTTTTTCGGTCTGCGGCTTCAGGGTCTTGTTCGATTCCCGGATGATCGTCGCGGCATCGGGTGCCGCCTGTCCGGCCAGGGCCGGTGCAACGGCGAAGGATAGTCCCCCTAGGATCATCCAGGATAGGATCAGCCCGAGTGGAAGAAATCGTTTCATCCGTATCTCCTTTGTGTGAGCGCCTCGGCAAGGGGAACCTTCACCACGGCGCGGATGGGCGTAATCGCCGATACTGGCAACAGGAAGAGGAACGGAAGGGCCGGCACCAGGATGTCAAACCACGTGAGGTGGGTTGTCACGTGAAACCATGCATGGCTCAAGCGGCTGACCAGGTAGGAGGCCATCCCGTAACCGATCGGCACCGCCAGCACGGCGCCCAGGATGCCGAGAAGACAGAGTTCGACCAGGATGAACCGCCCGACGCTTCGGTCGCTGAAACCGAGGGTGCGAAGGGTGGTGTACTGCTCCTTTCGTTCGGCCACCGCAAAGGTGCCGCTCGCGATCAGGATGATCACCGAGACCGCGATGCTGAAGGCGGCTGCGAGGTAAATGATCGTCACCGCCTCCCGCGATATCTCCTCGACCTTGGCGACCAGCCGGGTCTTCGGGGTTATGGCGCCGACGTGGGGCAGGCGGCTCAGGGCCGCCAATGCGGCAGCAGAAGGCGAATGCATATCCAGCAACAGGCCGGTCAGCTGGTTCGGCATGTCCAGCCAGCGCTGCACGGCCGAAAGCGGTGCGTAAGCCGTGCCGGGGACAGCTCCCGAGAAGATCCCCGCCACCCGGACCCGGAAGGAACGATCTTCACTCACCAGCCGGAGGGTCTCGCCCACCCGGAGGCCCAGCGAGGCGGCGAGCTTATGTTCCAGCACGATGCCGCCGTCCGTGGCCAAGGGCATCCGGCCACTGGTCAGCGTTGGCCGCCGCATGGTGGACCCCGGCGTATAGCTTGAAATCCGCGCCGGCTGAGATCGTCCGTTGGCTTCCAATCGTGCCGGCCCCTGGAGTACGCCTTCGAGGCGCCGGATGTTGCCGTCTTTCCGGAAGGCCCCCAGCTCGTCGTTCCAGACCGGAACCAGGAAGTCCACGGCCACGTTCCAGCGGTCGGCGGTATAGCTTTGGGCGATGGCCCTATTGAAGGAACCGGCGGCCACGAAGTAGGAAATCGAGACCCCGATGGCAAGGGCCACGGCTATTACGGTCATCCCGGCGATGCCCCGTCCGCGCAAGACGTTACGGACCGGAAAGAGGATTCCGGGATGATGGCGAAATCCTAGGAGGAATCTGCCCTGTAGACGCATTTCCGGCGTTTTGGACGAACCGCGGCCCCGGATGGCGGCGGCCGGCGATAGCCGGAGTACGCTCGCCAATGGCCAGGCGGCCATGGCAAGAACGATCGCAAACAAAGAGACGACACCGCGAAGCGCGATCACGGGATCGATGGCAACAGTCGGCTGGGGCAGCCCCACGGCGGCGCTGTAGGTGCCGGCAAAATCTTTCAATACGATAAAAGCCGCCGGGGTCGCGATCAACAGCGCGGCCAAGGCGATCAGGGCCACCGGGTAGAGTTCGACGGTCAAAAGCCGCCGGCGAGGATAACCCAACGCCAGGAATACCCCCAGGGTTTCCCGTTGCGCCTCGACCCACCGGTAGATCAGGAAAAAACCGACCACCAAGGCCGCGAGCAGAAAGATCACGATAACCGCGGGGACGAAGATGGAGAAGGCCCCCAGATCGACATTCATGAACATGTGCCCCAGAAACAAGGCCTGGGGCCGTATCTCCAGCACACTGAGCGATGATTTCGCCCTTTCCTTCAGGGCAGTTAGAAGTGCGGCATCGGCATGTATCCCGGGCTTTAGCCGGAACACGACACTGTCGACCAGTGAAAATCCGAGCTGCTGACTCACCAATTGAAGTGGGGCATAGATCACCGCCATGGATCCTTTGAGGGGGAGAAAAACATTGGGATTGGCCGGCGCCACCAGGTATTCGGGGCTTAGCGCGATGCCCCGGATGGTCAGGGCATAATGGGCATTGCCCATCTTAAGGGTCAGACGGTCGCCCACACGGACATGATGGTAGGCGGCGAAGTTTCGGTCGATCAGCACGTCTTCGGGCCGGGCCACGGAGAGTGACCGGCCGGCGAGTACGGCGAGGGTGTTGATCGCAGTGTTCGATAAGGGCTCGGCCACCACCTGGGTGGAAAAGCGCCGGCCTGAAGGAAGCTCAACCTGACCGGGGGCCAGGAGACGGGCCTTCCATGCGGCCACACCGGGGATATCGGTAAAATCCGGAACATTGGCCAGATCGTCCGGAACAAACCGGACCTCGGCATCCGCCATGTGAAGGGACCGGTAGTAATGATCGCGGGTATCGAAAAGGGAGCGGATGGCCGAGTGGATGACCACATAGATGCCCACCGCCATGCCGAGGATCGCCGCGATGCCCAGCAGCCGGAAACCCATTTTGCAAGCATCGCGGTGCACGCGTTTTAAAGAGACCGATCTCATTTGCTTCATGATATCACCCGGCAATCAATCGGCCGTTTTCGAGCCGGTAGGCGATGTCCACCGATTCCACGATGGAGGGATCGTGAGAGACCACCACCAGGGCGGAGGTCCGCTCACGGGTGGCGTTCACCAGGAGCCGGACGATCTCTTTGGCCGTAGCCCGGTCGAGGTTCCCGGTGGGCTCGTCCGCGAGAATGACGGGCGCCTTTTTGACTAGTGCCCGCGCGATGGCCACCCGTTGTTGCTCCCCTCATGAAAGGGCACCGGGCAACGTATCGGCTTTTCCCTTTAGGCCTACGGCGCCCAAGGCATCGGAAATCCCTTTCGCGTCTTCGCGGGTGGTGCGGCGGCCGGCCTGAAGTCCGGCCAGCACATTCTCGAAAGCCGTCAAGGTAGGAATCAGGTTGTAGAATTGGAAAATGAAGGCGATCCGTTCGGCTCGGAATCGCGCCAGGCGGCTGGCGTCGGCCGAGCGCAAATCGACCCCGGCAACGATCACCGAACCGGCATCGGCATTATCAAGACCGCCCAGGATGTTTAACAGGGTCGATTTACCGGTTCCCGATACTCCCAGAATGGCCACAGCCTCTCCGGGGGCGACCCTCAGGTCGAGCTCGCTTAGCACGGGCGGCGTTTGCTCTCCCGCGGCATAGTGCTTCACGATCTTTTCTGCCGAAACGGCGGCCCCGTTTGCATCGACTACACGATGCGGATGCCGGATTCCTATCTGTTCCATACCAGCCT
>JBJKPT010000334.1:0-6125 GCA_046706045.1 Desulfobacterales bacterium | reverse complement strand
GCCATAGGCCGGGTCGTCGGTCTTTGCCGCGATTTCCATCAGTTGACCGGTGAACTCGATGATTTGCTCGCTGGCGGTGTTCGATTCGGCCGGCGCTGTTTTTGCCGCGGTCAGCGGTGCGAGGGTTTTTCGGAACGCGTCGACAATGTCGGCATGGCCATCGGCCCGGTGCACAGCCGTCCATCGGGGCAGGGTAAGCAAAAATCGATCCAGACCGCGGGCCACGGCAGGAATGTCCGGTGCCGGACCCTCGATCACCCCATCGATAAGCGGTTCCAGTCGTTGCCGCTCGGGCCTGCTCATTTCCCGGGCCATGGCCGGGGCCAAGAGACTCACCAGGGCATCGGGCCGGATGGCCGGCAGGGTGCACAAGGCGCACCACAAGGCTCCCGGTGTCTGGGCATCCACCTGGCGAAAGCGATCCATGGCCTGGGTTGCTGCGATTTCCGGCCGGGGGACGGCGTTCCGGGAAAGGGCGTCGACAAACGATAGCAATTCGGGATTGGAGGGATAATCCAATAACGCCTGGCGCAGGAGGGCCTCCGGCACCGGGGCGTCGTCGTTTTGTCGCGCCATGGCCCACAGCCGCGTCCAGAGATCCCCCGCGACATCGGGGAAGGCAATGGCGTCGACCCGGCCGCCAGCCCACTGCCACTGTGCCCGGGCAGCGACCTGACCCGAATAATGCCGGGAAAGAAATAATGCGACCTGGTTTTCGTCTACGCCCATGTTGAAACGTCTCCGCGGCCAACCGGTCATCCGGTGCAGGCCGATGGGTACGGTTCGGTGTCCATCCTAGAACGGCGCAGTTCCAGCCTTACCGAGCGTTGGTTTGGCCTTGCGCAGCACATCACGCCCAGGAATGGATACCGAAAAATGGTTTGATGGCGCAAAAATTGGGAAGAAAAGGATGCCGGTGCCCTTGGGCCGGGCTCATCCACGGATCGGCAACATTGCGCGGGCTCAAGGCGGGCGGACGATTTGAACCATAGAAACAGCCATGCCCTCTCGAGGGTTCAAACCGAAGCGCCTATCGCAGAAATCGCGTAAAAGGGCCATTTGTGGGTGGGGCACTGGGTATCGTGCACTTCCTCCCCCCGGATGAAACGGAATTACTATGGCGGAGTTGCCCGGTGCTGTCAACACAGAGAAGGCACCCCCGGGACATGGGCCAACCGGGGGCCTGTTTATCGATGCGAAAGCCGCCCCGGATGCGTTATCTTTGGTCCGTCTTGACACGTTTTGTTGGCAGACCCTATTATTATGCCGATTTTAGCATGCACGACAAATCTCGTTAGTGCCCATCCCAGGATCGGCAATGTTGCGTGAGGTCAAGGCGGCCGGATGATTGGAACCTGAGGAATAGCGCGGCTATTTCGAGGATTCCAATCGAGGCGGCCAACGCAGACATCGCGGAAAAGGGCCATTCCGGGATGGGCACTCGTTAGAAAGATCCACCGTTTTCTTCCGCCTCCAGCGTTTTCATGAAGGCCGGCGCCGGGGCGGTTTTCTTTTCCATCGAACGGAGCGTGCGTGTTTTTTCGAAAAAAAAAGGCCATCGGTGAAGCCCTTTCCGGTATCGAGGCTTGCCGGGACCAGCTTCGGTCCGTGCGAACCGACCTGGAGGAATTCAAGCGGATCACCGAAAAACGGGTCGACGATCTGCGAAAAGAGGTCGGGGCGCTGGCCGCGGCCCAGGACAATACCGGCGGCCGAATTCCACCATTCGCCTCCGAAGCCCGTCAAGATCAGGAGCGGACGGTGGAGGTTCTTGACGATGTTCGACAGGATTTGGCGTTTCTCAAGCGGGGCCTGATGGACCTTTTGACCTGGGCCGATTCCATGGATCCGGCTTTCAAAACCTTGCACTCCGCCTTGGAGGATGTGAGAAAAGACATTCGAAACCGGATCACCTATGCCATCAGCCGGTTAAAGACATGATGCGCGCGGGTTCCGGGTAAGGGAAGATATTTCCAGGCAGGCTCGAAACCATTCCATTCAGGAGAAATCAAATGGCAAAGCGCGCGGTCGGTACGGTTGCTCTTTTGTTTTTCATTGTGTTGTTTTCGATACCCGCCGGGGCGGCGAGCCTTTCGACAACCCCTCACCGGAAAGCCAACGGCAAAAAATACCGGATCGCCTACATCCAGGGCGGCCCCTATTTCGAATATGACCAGGTCTTTTTTGCAGTGGTCAAGGCCTTGCAGCAATTGGGGTGGATCAACCCTCGCCCCATTCCACCCCATGATGCGGCGACGGCCCGAGACCTCTATGCCTACCTCACCCGGTCCGACGCCAGCAACTATCTCGAATTTCCCAAGAACGCCTTTTACGACGCCGATTGGAAGGATGCACGCCGCGCGGCGAACAAGGCCGCCTTGTCCCGGCGAATCGATCTCGACATGGTGTTCGCTTACGGCACCTGGGCCGGCCAGGACCTGAAGACCATGCCGCCGGATTTCAAGGTGCCCACCGTGGTGATGGACGTCTCCGATGCCCTGCAGGCGGGGATCGTCGACTCCAACACCGATTCCGGCCGCGACAACCTCACCGCGCGGGTCGATCCCCTCCGCTACCAGCGGCAGATCGGGTTGTTTCACGACATCATCGGGTTCAAAAAACTCGGCATGGCCTACGAAGACACCAAGGAAGGTCGATCCTATGCCGCGATCTCGGATGTGGAGAAAATGGCCAAGAAAGACGGGTTCACCATTGTCCGTGCGCTGCACAAAGGATATGTGCAGGATAAGACCGCCGGCGAGAAATGGCTGATTTCCGCCGTCGCGAAGCTGGCCCCGAAAATCGACGCGTTCTACTTTACCCAGCAACTCGCCCTGAACCAAGACAGTCTCCCGAAATTGCTCGAAATCCTGGACCGGCATCGGGTTCCGACCTTTTCCCAGACCGGCTCCTCCGAAGTCAAGCAGGGCGTCTTGCTGAGCATCGCCACGTCGGGATTCAAATACGTGGCCGCCTACCACGCCAAGAAAATCGCCGAGATCCTGAACGGCGCCACGCCACGTGCGCTGCCGCTGATTTTTGACGATCCGGCAAAGATTGCCATCAACCTGAAAACCGCTCAGAAAATCGGTTTTGATCCGCCGGTGGATATTCTCGGCGCCGCAGACGAGATTTACACCCAATAGCCGGCCGCCGTTCGCTTTACGGGTCGTCGAAAAAGGAACGAGAGGAGATTTTGTCGGAAATGGAAGTCAATCAGGAGAAGATCTTCGATCGTTTCGCGGACGACTACGACCTGTTGCTCGGGGACTGGGAAAACGATCTCAGGGGCCAGGGCGGTTTGCTCGACCGGTTTTTTTCCGAAGTTGCGCCGGGTCGAATCACCGAGGTGCTCGATTGCATGTGCGGCATCGGCACCCAGGCCATCGGCCTGGCCCTTCACGGCTACCGGGTCACGGGGACCGATATCAGCGGACGTGCCGTGGCGCGGGCCCGACAGGAGGCCGAACGGTTGGGTGCGGCCGTCTGCTTTGAAAAAGCCGATGTGCTCCGGTTGGATCAAACGGTGTCCGGTCGCTTCGACGCCGTGATCAGCTGCGACAATTCCCTGTCGGCCCTGATGTCGGAGGCCGACGTGCGCACCGCGATCCGGCAGATGTACGCGCGCTGCAGGAAGCCGGGACTTTGTGTCATCAGCATCCGGGATTTCGAAGCCATCTTCCGGGAAAGAAGACGGCTCAACCCGCGTCACGTGCACGAAACGGGAAACCGGCGCGTCGTGGTCTTTGACCTGTGGGATTATCCCGAACCGGATGTGGTGAAGTTCAACGTGTTTTATCTGACCGAAGGCGATGCGGGCTGGGATGTCCGGTGCCGGGAAATGGTATACCGGGCCATTTACCGGCACCACTTGGTGCCGCTGCTGAAGGAGGCCGGCTTCTCCACCGTGGAGGTCGTTACCGCAATCGACGGTCAGCCGCTTCCCTTTGATTATTACCTTTGTCTTAAGAACGGCTGAAGTGCCATGAGAGCGGCTTTGGTCTTTTCTCTTCGACCGGCCTCGGATGTCCCCATTGCTTCACGGAGCCTGTAAATGATGCCCAGCAGTTCGGAATCGAGACGATCGACCGGCATCCGCCGAATCTTTGCCAGCGTACCGGTCCGCATCACGGTTTACATCTCCGTGACCATGGTTTTTGCCTTGGCGCTGAACATGGCGCTGAACGTGTTGACCCTGGAAAAGCTCTACACCGCCTCCCTTCTTTCCGAATACCGGGTGGTGGGCCGCTACTACGCGCGAAAGATCGACCGGTCCCTCGGGTTCGGCAAGACCCTGAACAACTACACCGGCATGGACGCATTGATGTCGGAGATCAACCGCAAGAGTCCGGAGATCGCGGACATCGTGGTCAGTTCAGCGGCGCCGAAGCCGTTGTTCCGTTTCTTAAAGCCACTGGCGAAGGCCGACTCGATCCTTTCTTCGATCGGCGCAGACGGGAAAGAACACGTTCTGGAAAGGGGGGACTATTATCACCTGGCCTTTCCGCTGCTCAACGGCTGGGGGACCCAGCGGCAATTGGCGGGATACCTCGAATTGCTCTTGACGAAGCGGGCCGTAAGCGATCCGGTTGCCGCCATGATCGTCCAGTCGGGCCGGATCTTGGGGGTCGTGGCCGTCCTGTCGGTCATCGTCTTCTTTTTTGCCGTCCGGATGCTGATTCCCGCCGATACCCGCGGCTCCCGGGTCCACCGGATCCCGTTGAAAACCCGGGCACTGGTGTCGGCTTCCGTTCTGCTCATTCTCTCGCAGGTCGGCTACTCGTATTTCAACATCAAGGATTTTCGTCACCGCTACCTCAACCATGTCGGAGACAAAAGCCGGGTCCTGGGCGAACTCATCCAGACCGATGTCAATTACTTTGTCAACCTCGGAATTCCAATAAACAAACTGATCA
Source organism: Desulfobacterales bacterium (assembly GCA_046706045.1). Lineage (GTDB taxonomy): Bacteria > Desulfobacterota > Desulfobacteria > Desulfobacterales > JBDRRP01 > JBJKPT01. Next base: position 1,209 of record JBJKPT010000334.1, on the reverse strand, counting down.
AGATCGACGGTCTGTTGGACGACGTGTTGAAAAATACGCCGGAACTGGCCGACATCACCATCCGCGGAAGCGATGCAAAACCGCTCTACCGCGTGGCCGTCGATGCCAAGTCCCGGCCCCGAGCCGCCCCGGCCCCGGCCGGCCCCCGCCACGTGATCCTTCCTGTGACCCAGAAGGGACGGGTGGTGGGCACCATCCATCTGAACGTCAACGCGCGGGTCATTCGGCACATCATTGGAAACCTCATCCTCGATGCCGGTACCGTTGTCGTGGTATCGCTCCTGATTTGCTTCGAACTCGTTTTCTTTCTTGTGGCCTTTCTCACCGGCGGAAAGAAAAAGGACGCCTCACCATCGGATGCGATACCGGTCACGGCGCCGAATGCCATCGGGGTGCCGATCCGTTCGGCGGTGCGGGCCGCGGCATTTCTCTATGCTTTTGCCATGGCGCTTTCCATGTCTTTTCTGCCGATGTATGCCAACGCCCTCTACCGGCCGATTCCCTCGATGCCCTGGTTGTCTCGGGAGATCGTCATCGGGCTGCCGATTTCGGCCGAGATGCTGGCCGTGGCCGTCAGCCTGATCGTCGGCGGCTATTGGCTCGATCACAAGGGGTGGTTTGCGCCTTTCGTGACCGGGGTCGTGATCACGGGGATCGGCATGGCCCTTTGCGGTGTCGCGAACAGCACCGTGACCCTGATGCTCTACCGGGCTTGCGTGGGGTTCGGCTATGGCCTTGCCCTCATGTCCACACAGAGTGTCGTGGTCAACCTCACGCGGGTGGAAAACCGGTCGAGTGCCGTGACCGGGCTTGAGGCCGGCTATTTTTCGGGCTTTATTTCAAGCACGGCCGTGGGTGGCATGCTGGCCGACAAGATCGGCTACCGCGGTGTTTTCTTTCTCGGCAGTGGGCTCGTGCTGGTTTCCATTCTTTTTGCGGTGGCCTTCTTGCGGAAGACCCGCACCGCCGGAAAGATCGAGGCGGCGGTCGGCCCCGAGACGGCAAAAGGCCCCGGGCTGGGCAGCCTGCTGCTGGATCGGGAGTTCATGGGGAGCCTGCTGTTGAGCGCCATCCCGTCGGCGCTTTGCCTGGTCGGCTTTCTCTATTTCGCGAGCCTTCTTTTTTTGACCCACAAGGGGGTGAGCCAGTCCAACATCGCCCGGCTCATGATGCCCTACGGCCTGTGCATGGTCTACATTGCTCCGGGAC
>JBJKPT010000333.1:0-1618 GCA_046706045.1 Desulfobacterales bacterium | reverse complement strand
AAGGGCGTCTGCGAAAAATTCCTGTTGGCGGACGGCACCTTCTGGCCGGTTCCCGTGACCTTCGACGTCAGCGCCGAAGACGCGGCCGCGATCGCGGTCGGCAATGAGATCGCCCTGGTCGACGGGGATGAAATCATGGCCATCATGAAGGTCACCGAAAAATACGAGATGACCGACGCCGACAAGCGCTGGGAATGCGAAAAGGTTTTCATGGGCGAAGGCACCAAAAACGCGGCCGACTTCTGGAAGATCGCCCAGGATGATCATCCGGGTGTCCAGATGGTCATGCAGCAGAAAGCCTTCAACCTGGCCGGTCCGGTAAAAGTGCTGAGCGAAGGCGAATACCCGACCAAGTACGCCGGTGTCTACCACCGTCCGGCCCAATCCCGGAAGATTTTTGAAGATAACGGTTGGAGCGAGGTCGCGGCCCTGCAGCTTCGAAACCCCATGCACCGCTCCCACGAATATCTCTGCAAGATCGCCGTGGAAGTCTGCGACGGCGTCTACATCCATTCCCTGGTCGGCAACCTGAAACCGGGCGACATTCCCGCCGAAGTACGGGTGAAGTGCATCGACGTGCTCGTCAAGAACTACTTCGTCCAGAAAAACGTCGTCCAGGGAGGCTACCCGCTCGACATGCGCTACGCCGGTCCGCGGGAAGGCCTGCTCCACGCCACGTTCCGTCAAAACTACGGCTGCTCCCGGATGATCATCGGTCGCGACCACGCCGGTGTCGGCGACTTTTACGGGATGTTCGAAGCCCAAACCATTTTCGACAAGATCCCGTATCCGAAAGAGCCGGGCAAGGCCCTGCTTTGCCGGCCGCTCAAGATCGACTGGACCTTCTACTGCTTCAAGTGCGACGGCATGGCCTCTTTGCGCACCTGCCCGCACAGCAAGGAAGATCGGGTGCTTCTCTCCGGCACCATGCTGCGCAAGATGTTGAGCGAGGGCGGGAATCTGCCCGATCATTTCGGCCGTGACGAGGTCGTCGCGATCCTGCGCGAGTACTACGAAGGCCTCACCGAGAAGGTCAAGATCAAGACCCACAAGGCGGCCACGGGTTGATGTCTGCCATACCCTGACGATCTTCGAAAGGGTATCAAAAATGGGAAGCGCCTTGACGGCGCTTCCCATTTTTATTTCGGCGGCGGGTGTCGGAGGGATGAACACCGGTTAACTTAAGGGAATGGATTTCTCGGAATTTTCTTCGAAATAGAAATCGGGATCGAAAATACGCGTCACCCCAACATCTTCGATCCCGATTTCGATAGCGATCCCGATCCCCAAAGGGATAGCTCGGCGGCAATAAAGGTCTAAGTTCATGGCATTGGGTAAGGAATAGGGGGCAGGCCGGAATACGGAACAGACCGAACAGGCGGAAAAGGGCCGGGAACGCTCCCCGGCCCTTTTTGCGGGATACGACGGCACTTCCCGGACGAGCGTTATTTCCGACCGCCGTATTCGGCGTAGGTGAGGGCCACCGTCCGGTAGACGAGGTGGGCGAGCTTTGAAAACGGCGTGTAGGCGAATAGGCTCCACACGAAGATCAAATGGATCGCGTACAACGTGTAGGTGAGTCCTGCCAGGCCGCCCAGCCGGGCCATCTCGGTGCCCA
>JBJKPT010000332.1:0-1656 GCA_046706045.1 Desulfobacterales bacterium | reverse complement strand
GAGGGGCTCACCCCGCCCTGATCCCGGCTGCCCGAGAGCACAACGCTCTGCCCATGGGAATCGGTGCCCACGAACTGACGGCCCCGGACCCACTCCACCCTTGCGGTCGGCATGAGGGATTTCCTTTCTGCGAAACGCGCCTTCCCTTCATTTTCCGGTAAGGCGCCGGTGTGCGAATTTATCCATATCGGATCGAGGATGGTTACAAACCCAAATCCTGATTGATCAAGACCACTCGGATGCGGCCCTTCGGGAAGGCTTTTTCCGTAATGTTCCAGACATTGCAAATCCGGTCGGGGCTGCTGCAATCCGCGCAAAAACCGGTGGCGGCACAAGGTGTTTTCTTGTCGAGACGCATCGTGTTGATCGGGGCCGCGTATTCCTTGATGCGGGCGATGGCGGCATCCAAATCCGGAACGAGCTTGTTTCGGCCCACAAGGATGATGACGTGTTTGGGTCCGAACGCAATGGCGCCGACGCGGTTTCCGAGCATGTCGAGATTGACCAGGACGCCGTCTTCGGTGACAGCACTGGTCCCGGTGATGAAAAGATCGGTCAGCATCGCCTGCCGCCGGGTCTCATAGGACGCCTCGGGGCTCATGGAACGGTCATAGGTATCCAGGACGCGCACATCGCTTCGGTTTTTCAGTGCTTCGTAAATCCCGGTCTGGATGTGGGTCATGGAACCGCCCCAAGAAATGCTTTTGGGTCCGATGGCCGGAATCAATTCCTCGAGGATCAGGGCGCGGGCCGCTGCGGCGTCGTTGACAACAAACGCCGCAAAGTTGTTTTTTTCAAGGGAGGATTTGAGCTTTTCGAGCCTAAGGGTCCAATAATGGGCAATCGGGTCGTCCATAAAAAACTCCTTTCCGTCATGGAAAAAATCGAAAACCACGACACGCGCTTCACTCTAACGGAAAAATTCAAACCGGTAAAGGATCGGCCGTTCGCTTCGCCGGGATCGTGTCGACTTGACGCGGGGAACCGGGGTGAGCATAATCATTTACGTTTCGAAAGGTTAGCGCTCTTTTGAATAAAAATATTGGGTATCGAGACCGCAGCGGGACCGCCATTCGGAGGTATTTTATGTCCTATACATGCAAAAATTGCGGCGCCGTGGCCAACAGCCCCGGCCATTTGTGCAATCCGTGCAACGACCGTCAACGTTGCCGTTTTTGCGGCGCACCCGAAACCCCCCGAACCCATATGTGTTCCGGAAAACTTGCCGCCATGCGCTACGTCTGTGACGGATGCGGCCGGTTGGCCATGGACAAGGAACTGCTCTGCCGGCCGTCGAAGATCGGCTGATCGGGGGAAACCACCAAGAAGGACAATCCGATCCTTGAAAGCGATGATTCTTGAATCCATGGCCCCGATGGCCGGGAGGCCGGAACCACTGGTCTTGCGTGACATGCCGCTGCCGGACCCCGGCCCCGGCGAAATCCGTTTGAAGGTTGCAGCCTGCGGCGTCTGCCATACGGAGTTGGACGAGATCGAAGGGCGGCTGCCGCCATCGGTGCTCCCCATCGTTCCCGGCCATCAGATCATCGGTTTCGTGGATCGGTGCGGACCGGGTGCCGGGCGCTTTTCTCCGGGCGAACGACTCGGGGTTGCCTGGATTCACGGGGCCTGCGGCCGCTGCGACGCCTGCCGCCG
>JBJKPT010000331.1:0-3801 GCA_046706045.1 Desulfobacterales bacterium | reverse complement strand
CTTCGGACTTGGCGATCAGTGCCCGTTTCTGACGCTCCGCGGTGATCTGCAGCTCCATCGCCCGCACCACCTCCGCCGGCGGCTCGATCTTGCGGATTTCGTAACGCAGCACCTTCACCCCCCAGTTCACTGCGGCCCGGTCGAGTTCCGAGACGATCGCGACATTCAGCTCCGAGCGTGAAGACAAGACTTCGTCGAGCTGTTTTTTGCCGATGTCCGAGCGCATCACGGTCTGGGCGAGCTGCTCCACGGCAAAGAACGGATCGCTCGTGCCGTAGGCCGCTTTTTTGGGATCGGTGATTTGCAAATAGAGGATCCCGTCGATCATGATCTGGGTGTTGTCCTTGGTGATGCAGGACTGCTCCGCCACGTTGATCGGGGCTTCGCGCAAATCGAATTTGTAGGCCACCTGGTCGAAAATCGGAATGACCAGATTGAGCCCCGGCTCAAGGACGGTGTGAAAGCGCCCGAAGCGCTCCACGATCCAGGCACGCTGCTGCGGAACAATCCGAATGCCCCGGCTGAGGATCACCAGGGCGATGACGACGAGGGCGATGGCGATGGAAAACGAGATCGGCATAAAGGATCCTTTTTTTGAATGACGGTGAATCAATGCGGCGGCAAGACGCTCGAGGCGACGATAAGCGTGTTGCCGTTGCGGTTCACGACGTGGAGCTTCATCCCCGGCACCATATCTTTCATCGAACCTTCCGGGAGGGCCACGGCATCCCACTCCGTGCCGCGATAGCTTACCCGGAGGGTGCCTTCGTTCACGGCAACCACCTCCACCACGGCGCCCACGTCGTCACGACTGATGGTATCCGACTCGGGATTCTTCAAATGCCGGCGTGCGTAGTGAGCCGCCGGCAACCCCGCCAGCAACATCACCCCCAAAAGGATCAGGGCCGTTGCCGGATCGGCATGCAAGGCGAGGATGAGCCCGCCCGCCACAAGACAGGCAAGGGCGACAACCAGGAGGTAGATGGTGTGGCTGTGAATTTCTACGGCCACCACAAGGGCTCCCAAGAGCAGAAATTCGACGCCGGTCATGGTCATGGGCTGGTTATCCTGAACCCCGCGGAAACATGGATTTCAAACGAACCGGTGAAGGCGCCGTGAAGGCCCCAGACAAAACCGATACCGGTGCAAAAAAAAACCGCGACACCCCTCAATTCCCAGGGCCGGAACAGGGATTCCGGCCACCGCAACCGTCCCGGTGATCGGATTCGTCATGCAGGGCCCCGCACCATGGGGCTTTGGGCCGGCAGGAGAAACGGAACCCCGCCCCTGCCCCATGCCCTCCCTGCAATATGGCACAAAAAGCCGGTCGCCGACAACCATGCAAAGGCGGAACGCCCGGGCCAACGCGGGGGCGCCACCCCCAAAACCGAAATCGCCACGAAACCCAACGGGCGGTGGCGCGATGCGCGATCCCTCGACGGGATGGAGGCAATCTTTTCTTCAGATGGCCTGCCCCAGGTAGCTGCGGATGACCGAATCGTCGGAGCGCAACGCCGCCGCCGGGCCATCGAGAACAATCTTGCCGCTTTCCATCACATAGGCATGGGAGGAAGCGGCCAGGGCAAGATGGGCGTTTTGTTCCACCAATAAAATCGTCAGGCCCTCGTCGTGCAACCGACCGATCAGCTCAAAAACGGTCTGGATGATTTTGGGGGCAAGCCCCAGGGAGGGCTCGTCCAAAAGAAGCAGTTTGGGGTTGGCCATCAGCCCCCGGGCGATGGAAAGCATCTGCTGTTCTCCCCCGGAAAGGGCACCCGCGGCCATGTTGCGCCGTTCCCCCAGGATCGGAAAGCGCTCTTCCATCCGGGCGACATCCCGGATCACGTCCCGGCGGGATCGCCGGTACCCACCGAGTTCCAGATTTTCCCGGACCGTCATTCCGGCAAGGACCTGCCTTCCCTCGGGGACCTGTATCAGACCGGAGGATACCCGTTGATGGGCGCCGGCCCGGGTGATGTCCCGGCCCTCGAACCGGATCCGTCCGGAGCGGACCGGAACAACCCCGCTGAGCGCATTGAGGATGGTGGTCTTTCCGGCGCCGTTCGGCCCGATCAGGGTTACGATCGATCCCGTTTCAATCTGAAAAGAAACGTTGCGAACGGCCTCCATGGGCCCGTACGCCACGGTCAGCGCGTCGACATCAAGCATGATGCTTACTCACCCCCAAGTAGGCCTCGATCACTTCCGGGCATTGGCTCACCTCATCCGGGCTGCCCGTGATCAGGGTGCGGCCGAAGTTGAGCACGGTGATCTTGGAGCAAAGCCCCATCACAAAGGACATGTTGTGCTCGATGAGCAGGATGGTCATTCCTTCCGCCGCCAGGGATTGAATCAGGTTTCCGACCTGCCGCACCCCCTGTTGCCGCATGCCCGCGACCGGCTCGTCCAAAAGAAGCAATCGCGGGCGTGAGGCCAGTGCCCGCGCGATTTCAAGACGTCTGCGTTCCCCATAGGAGAGGGCCTTGGCCGGGAAATGGGCCTTTTCGGCTATCCCGGCCCGCTGCAGACAATCCATGGCCTGTCTCGCGTATCCGGATTCCTCTCGCCGGGCGGAAGGCAAACAGAACAACCTTGGGAGAAAAGGACGAGGGGCGACAAGGTGCTGCCCGGCGATCACGTTTTCAAGGCCCGTCATCGTCGGGAAAAGGCGGATGTTTTGAAAGGTGCGGGCCACGCCCCTGGCGGCCATCCGATGGGACGGAAGGGCGTGAACCGGGCGGCCGTCGAAAAACACCTGTCCCGAACTGGGACCGATGATGCCGCTTAGCACATTGATCAGCGTCGTTTTCCCGGCCCCGTTGGGACCGATCAACCCGTGCACGCCGCCCTCTGCAACGGAAAGGGAGACGCCGTCCAGGGCTTTCACGCCGCCGAAGGTGCGGGTGACCTCTTTGACCTCGAGCAGCATGGTCTAGGCCTCCTCCGAAACGGCACCGGTGAAGGCCTTTGGCTTTCCCCTGCCTCTCCGATCGAAGATCGAAGCCAGGCCATTGGGCAGAAACAGGATCACGAGGAGCAGGATCAGACCGTTTATCGCCATGCGGATGGGACCGGCCGTCAGGCCGGTCCCCCGCAGGATTTCGGGCAGCGCCGTGAGAAGCGCGGCCCCGAGCACGGGGCCGTACCAGACGCGAATGCCGCCCACGATGTTGTAGATCAGCAGATCCAGCGCGGCCGAAAACCCGAATTCGCCCGGGGTGATGATGTAGTTGAGGTGCGCGTAGAGGGCACCGGTGAAGCCTGCCAGGATGGCCCCCAGGGTAAAAGAAAGGGTCTTGTAGTAGGTGGTGTGGATCCCCATCGCGGCGGCGGCGGTTTCGTCTTCCCGGATGCTTTCAAAACACCATCCCACCCGGCTGTGGCGCAACCTCGCGATGGCATACCCGGAGACGGCCAGGGACAGGTAGATCCCCCAGGTCGTCGTGATGGGGGGGATGCCCACGAGCCCCTGGGCCCCGCCGGTGATGCCGAGATTCAGGACCACGATGCGCACCACTTCGCCGAAGGCCAAGGTCGCAATGGCCAGAAAGACCCCCCGGAGCCTCAGGACCGGAAGCCCCAGCACCAGGCCCACAAGACCGGCCAATAGCGAGCCGGCCGCCACCGAAACGAGAAACGGAACCCCGCACGTCATGGTCAGGATTCCCGAGGTATACCCGCCGATGCCGGCAAAGGCCGCGTTTCCAAGGGAAAGCTGGCCGGCGGACAACGTCAGGTAGAGGCTCAATGCCAGCAGGGCGTTGATGCCGATGAAATTGACGAGACTGCCATAAATCGCAA
>JBJKPT010000330.1:0-12075 GCA_046706045.1 Desulfobacterales bacterium | reverse complement strand
GCCCATGGATCCTTGAGATGAGACGAAGGGGATCCTTCGAAGCATGCGTTTTCCTCACGGGTGGGGTTGTCTTCAGCCATGACCGATACCTCCTGATCGAGGTTTATCGATAGACGATAAACTCTTTTTTCGTTATTGCCACTCAAGATCCCGGTGCGATGACGGTCCGTTTCCGTTTGTCAGGCCATCGATCCACGACAAATTGGCCCGATCAAGGGAACCGCGTGTCATCGGATCGTCCGCCGGGCGTGCACCATAGGGGTTTCGGTTTTCCAGGTCCGCTCGGCTGCGGTCTGATTGCGCGTTTCCATACTAGTTCCTTGTCTCCCCGTTGTCATCCCCCTCTCCGGGCTTTTCCCTTGTCATGCCCGGGCAACGAACCCTATTGTGGTCTGATCGAATCAGCGCGAAGCCCCCCGCGATGGATGCGTTGACCGCATTCCATCCAGCGGCAAACATTGTAATCTCCCGAGAGTTCTCGTAAGATCACTCGAATTCATCCGATCTGGAGGGATTGAATCGTTATGGCCATGAGCCCTACCGAACGGCTGAAGCAGCTTTACAGCATTTTCAACGGCGACGATCAGGTGCTGGTGGTGATCAATGCGGATCCGGATTCCATTGCCAGTGCCATGGCCATCAAGCGGTTGCTCTGGCACCAGGTCGCCGGGGTGACCATTACCCCCATCAACGCGGTCAAGCGCCCGGACAACCTCGCCATGATCCGGCTTCTCGGGGTGCACCTCACACCGATCGCTGAAATCGAACGCAGCCACTTCTCCCGCTTCGTTCTTGTCGATTCCCAACCGGATCATCACGAACTCTTTCAAACCTTTACGTGGGATGTCATCATCGATCACCATCCGGATTCCGGAATTCAAGCCCCGTTCATCGATATTCGACCACGCTACGGCGCCAATTCCAGCATACTCACCGAATACATTCGGGCCGCACGGATCAAACCATCGATAAAGCTGGCCACCGGGCTTTTTTACGCCATCAAAACCGACACCAGCAATTTCCAACGCAGGGCGCAAATCGAAGACGTCCGCGCCTTCCAGTTTTTGTTTCGCCGAGCCAACGTCCAACTGATTTCAAAGATCGAGCAATCGGAACTCAAACCCGAATTTCTGAAATATTACCGCATCGCCCTCGAACGGATGCGCATGCGAAAGGGTAAGCTCTTCGTTCATCTGGGAAGTGTCGTGAGCCCTGACGTCTGTGTTCTCATCGCCGATTTTTTCATACGGGTGACCAACGTGGCCTGGAGTATCGTCAGCGGACGCTACGAGAAGAAGCTCGTCATCGTTTTCCGAAACGACGGTATCCGCAAAAATGCCGGTGCACTCGCCAAACGCAGCTTCGGCGGGATGGGATCCGCCGGTGGTCACAAAAGCATGGCGCGCGCGGAAATCGCCTACACCGACATCAAATCCCATTCCCCTATTACCGACGATGGAAAGCTCGCGTGGTGGGTGATTCGAGAGGTGGAAAAAAAATAGTCCTTTCCCCCGCCCGGGGACCGGACATGGAAAGAACGCTAAGCAGACCATGACAACCACGGTGACGATCCTCGGTTCCGGAACCTGCGTGCCGTCGACAACCCGCAGCAGCTGCGCAGCCCTTGTGGAAACGGACACCTGCCGGATCCTGCTCGATTGCGGACCGGGCACCATGCGGCGGCTTGCCGAAGCCGGCCGGAGCATCGGGGAGATCGACGTGATGCTCCTCAGCCACTTTCACCCGGATCATACCGGCGAGCTGGCAGCCTTTTTGTTTGCCTCAAAATACCCGCCGAACCGGCGGCGCCGAAAAATGCTCACCCTTGAAGGTGGACCGGGTTTTTTCGACTTCTTCGACCGTCTCCGGAACCTCTATGGCGATTGGATCCACCTGGATCCGGAGCGGATCACGCTGGTGGAACCCACTGCTGGCGAGGAACGGATGCTTGCCCCCGGGGTCACCCTCTGCTGTGCACCCATGCGGCACAACCCGGAAAGCATTGCCTTTCGGATCGGAACCGGATCCGGATCCGTGATCTATTCCGGAGATACGGACACGACGGACGAACTGGTGCGCCTTTCCCGCGATGGCGCCATGCTGATTTGCGAATCGGCGATGCCGGACGACGGGAAAGTGCCCGGGCACCTGACCCCGTCGGAGGCCGGACGGATCGCTGCCGGGGCCGGAGTCGACCTCCTGGTCCTCACCCATTTTTACCCGGAATGCGACGCGGTCGATATCGCCGCCCAATGTCGCAGATCCTGGTCCGGTCCCCTGGTGCTCGCCACGGATCTCCTGCGGCTGGTCGTGGGCGATCGGGCCGCCCAACCTGGTAAGGAATTGAAATGACCTATTTTCCAATTTGCCTGGACATCCGAGACCGGCCGTGCCTGGTGATCGGCGGCGGTGAGGTGGCCACCCGCAAGGCCACCAGCCTTCTGGATTGCGGCGCACGGGTCACCGTCGTCGGCCTTCGCATCTCGGAGCGCCTTTGCGATCTGGCCCGGAAGGGACGCATCGCCGTGAAGAAACGCGGGTACCGCGCCGGGGATCTCGACGGCCAGTTTCTCGTGATCGGGGCTACCGATGACGAATCCTTGAACCGCCGCGTCCACGCCGATGCCGAAGCGCGGCGGGTGCTGTGCAACATCGCCGACCGACCGGAAATCTGCCACTTCATTCTGCCCGCGGTGGTCCGTCGCGGGGATCTGACCCTGACCGTCTCCACGGGAGGAAAGAGTCCCGCCTTCGCCAAATACCTGCGGAAAAGACTTGAGCAAGAATTTGGAACGGAATATGAACCTTTCCTTCGGCTGATGGGTGCCGTCCGCAAGGAACTGTTGCGCCGAGCGCACGCTCCCGAACAGCACAAACCGCTCCTGGAGCGGCTCATCGGAGAAGGGCTTTTGGACATGGTCCGGGACCATCGAACAGCGGACATCGACACCCTTTTTGCTGACGTGTTGGGCGACGGGTTCACCTTTGATGCCCTGATGCGAAGCGCCGAATAACATCGTCTGGAACGGAGTCATGGATCCAATCCTCACCCTCACCGTTTGCTTCTACCTGCTTAGCACGGCGGCCTATTTTCTGTTTTTGTTCAACCAGAAACCGATCCTGCACCGAATCGGGTTCGGTCTGCTTGTCATCGGCTTTGCGTTTCACTGCGGCGCCCTTGGCTGGGCCTTTGGGAGCACCGGCCAGGTTCCGGTCAAAGACCTCTACCAAACCCTTTCCGTCGCCGGCTGGGCCGTGGCCGGGGTGTTCATCGGGCTTCGGCTGCATTACCGGCTCAACATCCTGGGAGTCTTCGCCGCGCCTCTGGCCGCACTGATCATGGTGGCCGCCCTTCGGTTGCCCCGGCACGCGGTTCCGGCCCAATCGATATTCCACAGCCTGTGGCTGTTGATCCATATCGTCACCATCTTCATCGGAGAGGCGGCCCTGGCCCTGGCCTGCGGGGTTGGCATCCTCTATCTTTTGCAAGAAAAAGCGATCAAAACCAAACAGCCGGGATTTTTTTACCGCCGCCTGCCGTCCCTGGACATGCTCGATTCCACCGGCTACGGATGCATCGTGGTGGGATTCACCCTGCTCACCGTCGGCCTGATCACCGGATTCGTCTATGCGAAAACCGTCTGGGGCCGATTCTGGAGCTGGGACCCGAAGGAGGTCTGGTCCGGGATCACATGGCTGATCTATGCGGCGCTCTTGCATCAGCGGCTGACCGTCGGCTGGCGCGGGCGGCAGGCGGCGATCCTGGCCATTATCGGATTCGCGGCCATCCTGTTCACATTTTTTGGCGTCAATTTTCTCTTGAAAGGGCATCACGGGGTGTTCACCCGATGGTGAGCGCCTCGCCCCCGGCCGATAGCACAGATGATGGACATCGTTCTCATAGGATTGAACCATAAAACCGCACCGGTGGAGCTGCGCGAGTGCCTGGCCTTTTCCGGTGAGGATACGGGGAGGGCGCTGACCGCCCTCAAGGAAAATCCGCACATTTGTGAAGTGCTGATTCTTTCCACATGCAACCGCGTGGAGGTGCTGATGGTGGTGACCGACCGCGACCGGGCCCTCGCCGCGGCCCGCCGCTATCTCTCCGAAGCCAAATCGGTCCCCATGGGCCAAATCGACGCGGCCACCTACGTTCATGTCGGCGAGGATGCCGTGCGCCACATCTTCCGGGTGGCGGCCAGTCTGGATTCCATGATGGTCGGGGAGCCCCAGATTCTTGGTCAGGTCAAAACGGCATACCGGCTGGCCAGCGAGCGCCGGACCGCCGGGGTTGTCTTAAACCGCCTCCTGCACCGAACGTTTTTTGTTGCCAAGCGGATCCGTACCGAAACCGGCATCGGCGATCACGCGGTCTCAATCAGTTACGCGGCCACCGAACTGGCCCGAAAAATCTTCGGAGACTTGACCGGCAAAAAAGTGCTCCTCATCGGTGCCGGGGAAATGGCGGAACTGGCCGTGGAACACCTGCTCCGCCACCGGGTGGGAGCTATCCGGGTGGCCAACCGGACCTTTGCACGGGGGGTCGCCCTGGCCGAACAATTCCACGGCAGGGCCATCCGGTTCGAGGAGATCCCGGAGGCCTTGCACGATGTGGACATCGTGATCAGCTCCACCGGATCCCAGGGCTACGTGCTGCGCCGCGACCAGGCCAAGCCGGTGATGCGAAGTCGCCGCAATCGGCCGGTATTTTTCATCGATATTGCCGTGCCGCGGGACATCGACCCGGAAATCAACCGCATCAGCAACGTCTATGTTTACGATATCGATGATCTCAACGGCATCGTGGATGAAAATATCGAGGATCGGCAACGAGAGGCGATCAAAGGCGAACGGATCGTGGACGAAGCGGTCATCAAGTTCCACCGCTGGTATGAAAGCCTCGGGGTGGTACCGACGATCAAAGCCCTCCGGGAAAAGGTGGCGGGCATCGTGGACGCCGAACTCCGACGCACCCTCCAGGGCATGAGCCTTTCCGTTTCGGACCAGGCGGCCATGGACCGCATGGCACAGGCCATGGTCAACAAGATCCTTCACGATCCGACCCTCTTGCTGAAAAACGATGGCTGCCACGCCGATCGGGCCGTCTACCTGGACTTCACGCGTCGGCTCTTCAACCTCGATTCGTAATCGAAGAGCGCACCCACCATCAAGGAGGATGAAGTGAATCGCATCGCCTTTCTTTTTCCCGGACAAGGCTCCCAGAAGGTCGGCATGGGGCTGGATTTTTACGACTCCGACACGGCTGCCCGCGAGATTTTCGCCATGGCCGAGGCCACTTCCGGGTCGCCGATTCGCCGCCTTTGCTTTGAAGGGCCCATGGCCGAACTAACCGAGACCGTTCATCTTCAACCCTGTCTCACGGCGGTCAATCTCGCCATTCTCGGCGCCGTCACCGCCGCCGGCATCCGACCGGCGGACTGCGCCGGGCACAGTCTCGGCGTATTCAGCGCGCTTTTTGCCGGCGGCGTCGTTTCCCTGGAAGACACCTTCCGGCTCGTGGTCCGCCGCGGCAACCTCATGCACCGTGACGCCCAATAGAAAAAAGGCGCCATGGTCGCGATCATCGGTCTGGATATCGACGTGATCAACGCCATCGTGACGGAGGCCGCCCCTGGCGGTGGCGTCACCGTGGCAAACCACAATTCCCGGGAGCAGATCATCGTCACCGGAGAAGCCGATGCCGTGGCCCTTACCGGCACCCTTGCCAAGGAGCAGGGGGCGCGGGCGATTCCTCTCAAGGTCAGCGGGGCCTGGCACAGCCGCCTCATGGCCGAGGCCCAGGCCGATTTCGCCGCAGCCCTGGAAGAAACCGCATTTTCATCGGCCACCGCCCCCGTGGTGCTCAACGTGACGGCGACTCCGGAAACCGATGCGAGCGTCATCCGCAGGGCCATGCGCCAACAGCTGGGGAGTCCCGTACGCTGGTACGACGCCATGATCCGCATGCTGGCCGACGGCATCGACACCTTTGTTGAGATAGGGCCGGGAAACGTTTTGGGCAATCTGATGCGAAAAAATATCTTGTCCAAGGGTGCCGCCGCGAAAATCATCAACATCGACAGTGTCGAAAGCTTGCAGGCCTTTTTCGCCCGCGCCGGCTCCGTCACCGGAGCGCCTGTTTCACCGCCCTGAGAAGGGTTTCAAAAAATCGTGTCCGAACCGAAGGTGCCGCTTGGGAACCTGGGACTTGAATCCATTCCAACCCCTTGGATCAACATTAAAATAATTTTTTTTGACAGGTTCTTTACAGGGGATATGGTATATGATAGCAGATAATATTTTCGGTCCCGGACATACCAAACCAAAGCGAGCCGGCCATGAAAAAAGAAGACATCGATTATTTCAAAACACTGCTCACCGATCAGCTGGAAGAACTTCTTCATCAGGCGGACGACACCGTCTCGGACATGACCGAACAGAAGGAAAACTTTCCGGACCCCACGGATCGGGCATCCCTCGAAGCGGATCGCAACTTCATGCTCCGAATCCGGGATCGGGAACACAAGCTGATCAAAAAAATCAAAAAGGCCCTGGAGCGGATCGAAAACGGTACCTTCGGAATCTGTGAATCCTGCGGCGAAGACATTTCTCTGGGGCGATTGAAGGCCCGGCCCGTGACCACCCAGTGCATTGCCTGCAAGACCAAAGAGGAGGCTTTGGAAAAAGCCCTTGGACTCTAATCCGATCGTCGGCATCGATTTGCACGTCCACTCGACGGCCTCCGACGGAACCCTGTCGCCCCACGCACTGATCGACTTGGCTAGGACATTGCGGCTCGGCGCCCTTGCCATTACCGATCACGACTCCGTCAGCGGCGTCCGCCAGATTGTGGCCTGCGGGATTCCGACCGATGTTTCATTCCTCTCCGGTGTGGAAATCAGCGCAACACCCCCATCGATTTATCCCGGCAAAGGCAGCTTCCATATCCTCGGCTACGGGATGGATATTTTTAATGGGAGGTTGATCCAAGCCCTTGAAAGCCTGCAGGAATCCCGAAGAAACCGCAATCCCCTGATTTTGGCCCGGTTAAACGCCCTGGGGGTTCCCCTCACCATGGCCGATGTCCTTTCAGAAGTCGGCGATCCGGATCAGCTCGGACGGCCTCACATCGCACGGGTTCTCGTAAAAAAAGGATTGGTTGAGGATATCGATGCCGCCTTCGACCGTTACCTCGGCAACGGGAAACCCGGCTATGTGGAAAAGTACCGCATCCCCTGTGCCCAGGCCATTGAAATCATCCGCAACGCGGGCGGCGTGGCGGTACTGGCCCATCCGGGGCTGTTGAAAAATATCGACAACAACGGACTTGAACGGGTTGTCGCGCACCTCAAAAATCTCGGTCTTTCCGGCATCGAGGTTTACTATCCCGAGCACAGCGCATCGATGCAAATGTGTTTTGCCTCCATCGCGCGGCGGTTCGGGCTCCTCATGACCGGCGGTTCCGACTTTCACGGAGCGCTCAAGCCCGAGGTGCACCTGGGCACCGGCTACGGTGACCTCCACGTGCCCATGGATCTGTTTGATCGCCTGGTGGACGTCCTGGCAAAAACCGGCATCACGGCCCGACCCCCCACCCGGCAGATGTCATGATACGGCCCGAATCCACCGAACTGACCGAGCGCATCGGATACCGGTTTCGGCATGCCGAACACCTTGAGGAGGCCCTTCGACACAGTTCCTACGTGAACGAACTCTCCGAGCCGCTGCCCAGCAACGAGCGCTTCGAATTTCTTGGCGACGCCGTTCTCAACCTGGCCGTCAGCCACATGCTCATGGAACGGTATCCGAATCTGCCCGAAGGGGATCTGTCCCGGATGCGGGCCGCGTTGGTCAACGAAAGCCGGCTTGCCGCCATCGCCCGCTCCCTATCCCTCGGCCACGCCCTGCTGCTCGGCAAAGGAGAAATCCAGACCCAGGGCCGCCGGAAAAAATCGATCCTCGCCGATGCTTTCGAGGCGCTGATGGCAGCGATTTACCTGGATGGCGGCTTCGAAGTCGCCCTTGCGGTGATCCGCGATCATTTCACTCCCCTGGTCGATGCCGTCGACGCCGAGGTTTTCCAGCATGACTACAAGAGCCTGCTCCAGGAATGGATCCAAAAGCACCACAAGCCCTTACCGGAGTATCTCATCGTCGATGAAAACGGCCCCGACCACGACAAAACCTTTTGTGTTCGATTGAAACTCGGGGACATCGTTACCGATGGGATCGGCAAAAACAAAAAGGCCGCCGAACAGGATGCGGCCCGAAAAGCCATCGAAGGGCTAATGCCTCCTTCCGAAACACCGGAGCCGGCATAACCGGCATGCGCGCCCCGCTCCCTCCGCGATCCGTCCCACACCCCTTCGTGGCCCCGGTTTTTATCCCCCACGCCGGATGTCCCCACCGATGCCTTTTCTGCGATCAACACGCCATTGCCGGCCGATCGATTCCGCCGGATACCGATTCCGTCTTCAATCGTATTCGTGAATTTCTCGGCTATCGCGGCCCGGATCGGCCCTTCACGGAGATCGCTTTTTATGGGGGCAATTTTCTCGGTCTGCCCCTGGATTACCTCCTGAAGCTGCTCGATGTCGCAACCGCCTTTGTTCACGCGGGCTCTGCGGACGGTATCCGTTTTTCAACCCGCCCCGACACCGTCACCGATCAGCGCCTCGCCCGGATCGCGGGCTATCCGGTAACGACGGTTGAAATCGGCGCCCAATCCATGGATGACGCGGTTCTGCGCCGGTCCGCCCGGGGGCATCTCGCCATTGACACCGTCCGCGCCGTGGATCGGTTGCGAAAAACCGGCGTCTCCATCGGCATTCAAGTCATGCTGGGCCTTCCGGAGGATACCCCGGATAGGGCCGTGGAGAACGCAAATCGGATCCGGGCCTTGAGACCGGACCTGGTCCGGATCTATCCCACCGTTGTGCTCCAGGGTACCGGTCTTTCCAAACTCTACCATGCCGGAGTCTATCGGCCTTGGCCGCTGGATACCGCTGTTGAAGTCGCGGCCCGAATGCTTTGCGGGTTTCGCGGGGAAGGCATCCATGTTGCGCGAATGGGGCTTCATGCGGACCAAAACCTCGCAAAGGGGGCCATCCTCGCCGGCCCTTTTCACCCCGCCTTTGGCGAATGCGTCTGGAGTCACCTGTTTTACCGAACGGCATGCCGGGCACTGAAAGCGCGGCCCGGATTCCTTGCCGAAGCCGTTATCCGGGTCCATCCCAGAAGCGTTTCCCGGATGCGTGGAATCCGAAACATCAATATCCGGCGTCTTGCCGCCGATTTCGGCATTGAAAAATTCACGGTGAAAACCAACCCGGGCCTTGCCATCGATCAACTTTCTGTTGATTCCATGTCGGAGGTTTCGGTATGCTCCGGCATCGATTCTCCCGAGGGTTGATGCATGCGACTTCGCCGGATGCTTCTGATTTTGTCGCATCGGAAGGTGAACTCGGGGGGATGCGTTCCCGGCCGGTGTCGCGCGTGGCCCGGGGGGGTCGGGGAGGGCTTCCCTGCCGGACGAATTGTCAAACCGCGAACGCCGGGTGCTGCGCCGGCTCGCGCCGGGGCATGCCAACCGGAAAATCGTCGCCGCCTGCAATATCGGCATCCAAACCGGGGAAGAGGTCGCGAGGAACGGACAAGAACCCGTTTGCGCGGCGCCCATTCACATCGTTTGACGGGAGGATTTCTCATGAACCGGCGCTTCACCCATCTGGCGGTCGCGGCCTGTGCGCTTTTGGTGGTATCTTTTGGTACGGCGCCAAAAACCTTCGCCAAACAGATCTACAAATTCGGTGGCGGACCGGCGGGCAGCGATTTCCTCTACATGGCCGGCGGGGTCGCCTCCGACATCGCCGTAAAGAAAATCGTATCGTTTCGCGTATTGGCCGGGGTCTCGGAAGGAAGCTTGGATAATTTAAAAAAAGTCGACGCCGGCCATTTCGCTTTGGGTGTCGTCTACTCCGGGGATCTTTACCTCGGCCGAAGGGGCTTGTTGGAAAACGATCCGAAACAATACACCGATGTGCTGGCGGTCAGCTCTTTTTTCGCTTCCCCGGTCCAGCTGGTTGTAAAAAAAGATGCCGGCATCCAATCCGCCATGGACCTGGTAGGAAAATCCGTGGGTGTGGGGACCCCGGGTTCCGAGGCCATGACCGAAGCGCAACGGTTCTTTCACCATCTGGGCATCTGGAATAAAATAACCCGAAGCACCATGAACGATAGCGATTCGACCTCGGCCTTCGACAATAACCGGCTCGATGCCCTCTGGCTGCTGGCGGCAGTGCCAAGCGACGCGGTGACCCTGGCGGCCCAAAGCAACGCCATCTCCCTTATCGATGTGCTGGCCGATTCGGAGCGTTCCGGTTTTCTTCAAAAATACCCCTATTTTTCGAAAATGACGATTCCAGCGGGAATCTACCCCGGCATCGATCAACCCGTGGGCTCCATTCAGGAATCGGTTCTCTGGGTCGCAAACGATCAGGTACCGGCGGCGGTGGTCTATGCGCTCTTATCAGCGATCTATTCGCCCGAAGGCCTGGCCCATATGGCCGCCGTGGACAAAATCGCCCAGGCCATGCGCGTCCAGAATGGCATTCAGGGCATTACCACCGCCATGCACCCTGGAGCGATTCGCTTCTGGAAGGAAAACGGCGTGTTGAAATAGCCTGCGGTCTTTACATTCGCTTAAACAGCTCCTCGGTATCCGTAATTTTATTCGGAGCCGGTGTGTATTTCGTGGGTTGGGTCCCATCCTTGAAACAGGCAAAAATGGTTTTCTTGGACTCGGGAATCGGCAAGAGCCCGGTATCGGCATCGATTCTGGCAAACACCACTCCGTCGGGGACCTGAAACGCCCGCACGGGCTTACCCGCGAGAATCCGTTTCATGAAACCTAACCAGATCGGACTGGCCGCCCGGGACCCCGTTTCCCCGACCCCTAATGAGCGTTGATCGTCAAACCCGACCCAAACCCCCGTGATGTAGCCGGGCGTATAGCCGATGAACCATGCGTCGTTCAGATCGTTGGTGGTTCCGGTTTTTCCAGCGGCCGGCCGGTCGAGGGCTTTGACCCGCTGCCCGGTGCCGTGCTGGATCACGCCTTCGAGCAAGGTTGTCATGATGTACGCCGTGCTGGCATCGATAACTTTTTTGCGTTTGGGTGCGGCCTCCTCGAGAATGTTTCCATCCCTGTCTTCGATACGGGTGACGAATACCGGCTCTACGTAATTTCCCAGGTTGTCAAAAACCGAATAGGCATTGACGAGTTCGAGAAGGGAGACCCCGGATGAGCCCAGGGCGATGGACAAATCCCGCTTGATATCCGAGGTGATCCCGAGCTTTCGTGCGTAAGCGATGGTATAATCGATCCCGATGTTCTGAAGGATCTTAATGGTCACGACATTTCTAGATTCGGCCAGGGCCTCGAGCAGGAGGGTGGGCCCGTAAAATTTCTCGCCGTAATTATGCGGCTTCCAGGTAAAGTCGGTCTTGGCGTCCTCGAATACGATGGGGGAATCGATGATGACCGAGGCCGGTGTGTACCCCTTGTCGATCGCCGCCGCATAGATGATGGGCTTGAAGGCCGAGCCGGGCTGGCGTCGCGACTGGATGGCCCGATTAAACTGGCTCGAAGCAAAATCCCGGCCGCCGACCATGGCCTTGACCAGCCCGGTTTCCGCTTCGATGCACAAAAGCGCCGCTTGGGCCTCGGGGGTCTGCTCCAGGGCGAGTTGCCATTTTCCCGTGGCCGGATCCTTATTGATCAACCGCACCTGAATCACATCCCCGGTCGACAAGACTTGGCCGGGATGCTGGATGCCGGCCGCATAATAAGGAACCCGGGGATTTGGTTTCCGGGCCCAGCGCATGTTGTTCACCGACAGAATCCCCCCGGCATCGGCCAGCCGGACGGCTACGGTGTTGGCGGCATCGTCTACCGCCGTGACAACCCCCTGCACCGTCACCCCGGGAGCAAGGGTTGGCCGGTCCGGATCCTGACGCAGGTCCTGAATAAACGATTCAATCTCCGACAGTTTCAGGTGCTTCAAAGGACCCCGG
>JBJKPT010000329.1:0-1393 GCA_046706045.1 Desulfobacterales bacterium | reverse complement strand
GCGGCAGATGCGCTGCACGGCCTCCGGGTTGGGTTCGGCGGAAACGGTGAGGGCCTTACGCACATAGCCTTCCCCTGGATCACCAAAGCCGCTGCCCGGCTTGGTAACGATTCCGGCCTCGCGCAGAAGAAGCGCGGTAAAATCCTTGGAGGTGTAGCCGGCCGGGGTGGGACACCACACATAGAAGGTCGCTTTGGGGAGCGCCGGGTGCAGGCCCGCCCTGCTCAGCCCCTCAATCAGGACGTCGCGCCTTTCCTCGTAAATCCGGCACATGGATTCCACCGGCGCCTGATCGCCCTCGAGCGCCGCAATGCCTGCCCACTGGACAGCGTTGAACGCCCCCGAATCGATGTTGCTCTTTATCTGGCCAAGGGCGGCAAGTACTTCGCTGTTTCCGACCGCAAACCCCAGCCTCCATCCGGTCATGTTGTAAGTCTTGGAAAGGGAGTGAAATTCAACCCCCACTTCCTTTGCGCCGGGAACTTCGAGAAAGCTCATCGGGCGGTAGCCCCCGAAAGCCATTTCCGAATAGGCGGCATCGTGGCACACGATGATGTCGTATTTGACCGCAAACCGCACCACGCGCTCGTAGAAGTCCCTATCGGCCGTTGCACCCGTGGGGTTGTTGGGATAATTGAGAAACATGATCCTGGCGCGCCGGGCGATCTCTGCGGGAATGGCCTCGAGGTCGGGCAAAAACCCGTTTTCTTTGACCAACGGCATGAAAAAGGATTCTCCGCCCGCAAACATGGTCGCAATCTGGTAGACGGGGTAGGCCGGGGAAGGAACCAGGGCGAGGTCCCCCGGGTTGATAACGGCAAGCGGCAGGTGCGCCAATCCCTCCTTGGAGCCTATCAGGGTGAGCGTTTCGGCCATGGGGTCCAGATCGACCCCGAATCTTTTCCCGTACCATCCGGCCACACTCACCCGAAAGTCGTTCATCCCGGAATAAGACGGATACTGGTGGTTGGCGGGATCTTTGGCGGTCTGCGCCAGCTTCTCGATTATATGGGGCGGGGTCGGTAGATCGGGATCGCCCACCCCGAGGTTTATCACGTCGACGCCTTTGGCGATCAGCTCCGCCTTGAGCCGGTCGATTTCGGCGAAAAGATACGGCGGGAGCCGGCGCACCCGTTCGGCTTTCACAATTGACATCAAATCCTCCCTGAGCGGATGTCGGATGACGGAGGACGGCAGACGGAATTTCGGTTTCTGTCTTCCGTTTCGGGGTTGTACGCCATCACAACTCTATCCTTTTACAATATGTTCACATGAAGTCGAGGACTATTTTTGCGGGGAATTGTTCGAAAAGGTCGCTTCTTTGCAATTCCCCCTCAGAATTGAAAAAGCGCATATTGCCGTCATCGTCGCAGAACCAGACTTCCTTAGTCCC
>JBJKPT010000328.1:0-4054 GCA_046706045.1 Desulfobacterales bacterium | reverse complement strand
CCGATTTCCGCTTCGACGATAACGGGTTGTTGTTCCATGATAGAGGGCACTCCATCGCTGCAAATGACCAAATGTCAACGTCCGTTGAGTCTCCCGACAAAGCCGGGGCGTAACCCAGATGAAACTGTGGCAAAAAGTTTCCTAATAAGTTTCCTTTAATGAGACTCATATCCGGTCATCAGGAAACCGTCAAGGGATATTTTTGGCTTTCCATGCCCGGAATTTTTGGAATCCTTAAGGAGATTAACGCGTGTCCATCCCAGGATCGGCAATTTTGCGTGAGGTCAAGGCGGCCGGATGATTGGAACCGGAGGAAAAGCGCGGCTATTTCGAGGATTCCAATCGAACGGCCAACGCAGAAATCACGGAAAAGGGCCATTCTGGGATGGGCACTAACTACTCCGTGCCAGCATCGACAAGCACAGCAAGAAGAAGTGCGTCCTCTGTTCCCCTGTTGACCCATGCATGGTTGGTTCCTCGTTGGATTACGGCGTCGAACGGTTTGAGGTCGCGTTCTTCTTTATCGAGAACAAGAGTGATTTCACCGGACAGCAGGACGATATAATCGGTGGTATTGGTCTTATGCATGCCTTCATGGCGTGACGTGTCTGGCTGCAGGTGTTGACCCCCCATTGCGGCAAACCATTCTCGCGCCTCCTTCTGGCGCTCTTCCCGAGACAAATGAGAACTCTTGGAATCCGGTTCAATCTGGAAAAAACGAAACACCGTCCCTCCCTTTGGAGGCAGCACCGAGACAGAACGATTGGCCATGTCTTCAGTTGATTTGTGGTCGTGTTTCCCTCTTTCCGTTATCCACATCTCGGTCAGCACTGTAATGAGGTGGTCTGCGGTTCCGTCGATCAGAACACCGGACTTTCCATTTTCATCATTTGCGGTAACGATTCGTCGAATTTTTTTAAGCATTTTCCCTCCAATGGTCTTAGATTTCGTCAATCCGTCATTTTTCTTGCCTCGACATTAAAATAACACCAATTTATTATCTCGAAATTCAGGCTCAGCGGGGCGGAACCCAGGACAAGAAGGCTGCGTAAGCCAAGCCGTGGAGAAAGAAAACGAAAAGATCACTCATTTGTTTTCTGTTTCCTCTGTTGCCCGGTGCCGGAGAGCGCTGATTCCCCCGTTGCCTGGGTTTGTTTGTCTTGACCCGACGATAGGGGCGATACGATTTCATGCATGATGCGCAACAGAACGGCATCGCGCTGCTCAATGATCTTTTGGACTTTTTCAGGCGACCACGCATAGAGGCCACGCCCGGCCTTGACCCCATAAGCCCCTTGGGTGATGAGACCGGTCAGCAGCGGAGAGGGAACCGAAGAGGTTTCGAGATGGGGGAAAAGGTCCTTTTGGACGCTGAAGGTCAGATCCAGGCCGGCCAGATCCGCCGTCTCCAAGGGGCCGATAAAAGCCAGCCGCAGGCCGAAACCGTATTTGACCACCTTGTCCACATCTTCAGCGCTGGCGATGTGGTTCTCACAGATCGAGATAGCTTCCCGCCACATGGCGTGCTGGAGCCGGTTTCCAAGAAATCCGGGAACGTCCTTTAGGACCTTGACGGGCACTTTTCCAACCTTTTCCATGAGGCCATAAATGGTCTCGAAGACCTGAACGTCGGTGTGCCCTCCCTTAATCACCTCGACACATGGCAACACGTGGGGCGGATTCCAAAAATGGGTTCCCAGGAAGCGCCCTTTATGTTCCAATGCCTCGCTGATCTCGGTGATCCGAATGGCCGAGGTGTTGCTTGAGAAAAAGATTTCAGGCGAAGTAAAGTGTTCCAGTTCGGCGAAGATCTTTCTCTTGATTTCGAGGTCTTCGACGATGGCTTCGATGATATAGTCGGAACCTTTGCACAGGGCTTCGACGGAAGGGCAGAGCGTGATGCGGCCAAGGCATTGGTCGACGTCTTCCGGCTTGGCGAGGCCGAGCCGTATAAAGACCTTGAAATTGCCTGCGATACGCTCCTTGGCCGAAGCCAGCGTATTCGGACTCGCATCGTAAAGGTTCACCTGGTAGCCCGCCGAAGCGAAGACCTGGGCTATGCCGTGCCCCATGAGGCCGGCGCCGAGCACTCCGATCTGCCGGATATCATTGAGATTCATTTCGCTTTCGAATCCTTTCGGGGGTAAGGGGGTTGCCCAAGCCCATAAAACGCTTGCGCTCTTCGGTGCCAAGGGGTTCGCCAACATACGGGGCGTCGCGCCTTTTGAACCAGGTCCAAGGAGGTCTGCCGGGGGTTTTCTCCAAGAAAGGCGGAGATGGTGATACCAAGGCAGCCGGCAATGGTCGGCAAGGTGGAAACCGGGGGGCATTGTCGGACTTTTCCACCCTGGACAGGTACCCCTTGGAAAATCCGGTCTGCTTTGCCAGTCGATTCAGGGTCATCCGTTTTTCCTTGCGGAACGCCTTGATCCTTTTCCCGATTTCAGGTACCATGATACCTCGCATTCGATCTCTGCAATGCGCTCGATCAATAGCGTCAGCACGCAAATCTTTATGGGGCAACGATGCGCTGGGCGCCCAATGGTACGACTGCCAAGCGATAGGTTAGGGTCAACGCCCTAAAATTGCGGAATTTTTTAAATCATTAAAAAACAGATCGTTACATGATTCGCCGCGGTTCATGTTTCCATCCATGTTTCCTTTAATGAGACTTATATCCGGCCCTCAGGAAACCGTCAAGTGATATTTTAAGTGCGGCCCGATGGCGCGACGGACCAGGCTGGATCCACAACCGAAGCGGGTCTGGAGCAAAAAACAGGGCTGTTTTTAGGGCTCGTATCGATGCACCCGGGGGTAAAAAGAGCGGTTTAATCATCCGGCACCTCAACGCTCGGCAGAGTGGATCACCGGGCGGGATGGAGGGGACGTCTATGATTTCATGCATTATGCGATAAAAATTGAACGCCGGAGGACGAAAGCACATCGTTGAAGCGAGGGCATTCCCCTGCCCCGCTTCGTTCCCAAGTTTACGAAGAAGCCATGGGGTCACATCGCCTCAGGTCTCTTCTCCTTGCGTTACTTTTTTATTTTCTTTTTTTGTTTCTTTTTCTCTTTCTTTTCCTTTTTCTTTGTCTCTTTCTTCTTCGGCGTACATGAAACTTCGTACTGCACACTCCCGGGTCTGTTTGAAATCTTGTAGCAGTGCTGTGAACCGTCATCGTTCACGCACTCCTTCCAGGAGGTTCCGTCCCCTTGGTTCATCCATCCCGTACAGGTTGGGTTAGCGTTTGCAATAGTGGGGAAAGATAGACCGATAACGATTGCAAAAGCGGTTATGGCAATAAAAACCCTTGCGCGCCCTTGACGAAAACGATCAACAAGGCTTCCTGCGGAAATTGCCTTTGAATCCATGCGGGGCGGTATCCGGTTTTTCATGTCCTTCTTTCCTTGTTTGATGGACCGCAAATCGAATGATCCACCGATTGAAACCGTATAACCCGACGAATGCCCCCCTAATCTCCGCGAGTGGTCTGCGTGTCGCTTTTGGCGAACCATACCGCGGTCGCCGACAGGATTGAGAACAGAGCCCCTGTCAGATAACTCCAATGCAGTCCGTTGATGAAGATATCGAGATGGGCTCCGGTGAATGGACCGGATTGGGCCCGGGCGGTGAAGGGGGCGAGGTTGTACACGACGGCGCCGGATACGGCAATGCCGAAGGCCATGCCCGTATTGCGCATGACGGCCAGCAGACTTGAGGCGATGCCCCGGAGCCGGGCTGGTGCGCTGCCCATGACGGCGCTGTTGATGGGGCTCTGGAACATGCCGGCCCCGAATCCGCAAATCGCCAGGCGCGAGGCCACTTCCAGGTTGTCCGCGGTGGCGCCCAGCCGGCTGAGCAGCACCAAACCCAAGGCGTGTATCAGCATGCCGGCAACACCCAGCCCCCGGTAACCGATGCGGTCCGACAGCGTTCCGCTGAGCGGGCCGATGAAAAAGGTCAGCAGGGCAAACGCCATCATCACCATGCCGACGGTCAATACATCTTTGTGCAATGCATCGGCAAGGTACCAGGGCGTCAGGAAGACCACGG
>JBJKPT010000327.1:0-4295 GCA_046706045.1 Desulfobacterales bacterium | reverse complement strand
AATGGTGCTGTTATCGTAAACGGAGAGGATCCGAGGATCCTCTGGAGCCAACGATCCGTTGCAGCGTCCACAGGCTACGGCGCAGGAGAGAACGTCTTCCCACGTATTTTTCATGGTATCACCTCGCGGCTTGCGCTCCACGGTGCGAAATGCACGCGTGCATTGCGGTATCAATCTTTCAGGCGTCCTTCAATGTATCGTTTCGATGCCAAAAGTCAACACTCCGGAAAATCCTACTTTTGACGTCTGATAAATACGTCTTATCTTCCCGCCCAACACAGAGGGCGCCGGGGGATGAATCGATCGGAAAAATCGGCGAAGATGCCTGGTGCCGTCAATCACCAACGGAGGTTAGCGCATGAAAGATTCCAATAGCCTTCACCAAAAAGTGCAAGCCCATATCGATTGTTATTCCGAAACGGACCCGCTCCGGGAAATGTCGCGAATCCATTCCGACGCCGACGCGGAGGCGGCCGCCTTGAAGTGGATTGCGCTGAGCGTTCTGCACGGTGTCAACAACGGGGCCGAAAAAATAGCCATCCATCGTGACAAAGCCGGCGCCGTGGAAGTGCTGGCTTCCTACCGCACGGCCGCATTGCCCACACCGGGCGATGACGTAGCGGCCCGCGTGGTCTCGACCCTGCGCGCCATCACCCACATCGACGGGCCCAATGGAAGACTGCCCTTGTCCCTCGGGATGGGCAACGACCGCGTCGAGCTCGAGGTCAAGATCCGGGAAGAGGACGGCGAAGCGTGGGTAACCCTGAAATTCGAGGGCAATTAAGATGGTGTGAAATTCAAACCGGGAACCAGCGGCGCCCAGATCGCCGAGGGGGGAACCCGGCAGGCCTCAATCCATGGGTAGCGCATCGTTCAACGCGACGATGAACTGATGGAGCCGGGCGTAGCTTTTGCGGTTGAAATCAACGGAGAGCCGCGGCAGATCGAGATGATCGCCATCCTCGATTTCCGGGGGCAACGGTTCGGAGGCGGCCACGTCGCCTCCGGGAACGAGGATGTCGGCAAAGTCCGATTTGAGTTGTGCGACGCTTTCGGCCGACAGGGGGGTCCGCATCCGTACGATGAGCCGTTCGCCCACGAAGCGGATGCTGTGATAGCGGTGGTAAAAGCGGTTGATGAAGGCGACGGCCGAAGCGGTGTCGGACACTTGCGTTGCCAAATCCAGATCGTGTGAATCCACATATCCGCGGCCAAGCAGTTCCGCCGCAATGAATTCGGTGGCGCGCTTCCAGTAGGTGCCGCCGGGCAGATCCATCAAGAGCACCGGAATCGGCTCCCGCTTCCCGGTCTGCACCAGGGTGAGGGTTTCCATGCCCTCGTCGAGGGTGCCGAACCCGCCGGGAAAAAGGACAACGGCATGGGCTTCTTTTAAGAACGCCACCTTGCGGTTGAAGAAATATTTATACGTGACGTTTTTGGGATTGTTGCGGATGACCGGGTTCGCCTTTTGCTCGAAAGGCAGCCGGATGTTGACTCCGAAAGAGTGCGCCGGACCGGCCCCTTCGTGGGCCGCCTGCATGATGCCGGGACCGCCGCCGGTGATCACCATGTAGCCGGCGGCCGCCAGCGCGGCGCCAAGGTCCCGGGCGAGCCGATAGAAGGGATCCTCCGGGGATACGCGGGCGGAGCCGAACACCGTGACTTTTCGCACATGCCGGTACGGTTTGAACGCCTTTGCCGTGAAGCGCATCTCTTTGAGCGAGGTGTTCATCAGCTTAAGGTCCACCCGGGCGTCATCGTCTTCCTGGCCGGCCTTGAGGGCGGCCAGGATCAGTTCCCGGACGATGGCCGGGCGGGCGATGCCCCCGGCCATGGCCATCAGGTTCTCGATGGCGGTGTCCACGGGGCCGTTGGTCCGGGTGAAGGCCAATTCCCGGAGAGGGGGTTCGGTGCTTTTTTTCGGTGTCGCGGAGTCGATCATCCCGTGCCTTTCCCCATAACGGTAGTTATGGTTAAATATAGAAAATGTTCACCGTCCCGGAAGATGTCAACTACCAAGCCGACCCGGCCTTTGGCGCTCGCCCGTGACGCGAGCGAAAACCGCTTGCAAAATCAACGGGGAATAAACGAAAATAAATCCACCCCAACGATTGCGGGTCATCAACAGTGCCTTGGAAAGAATCGATGTTTACCCTTGCAGAGATCGTCGATCTGGCTGTCCGTATCGAAAAAAATGGCGAGCGAACCTATCGTCGAGCCATGGGCCGGGCCCGGAACCCGCACATTGCAAAAACCCTCGAATACCTGGCCAGCCAGGAGGCAGCCCACGCCGAATGGTTTTCGGCCCTGGATCCGGGAACCGCTGTTGTCGAAGAGGATGATGCCCTGGCACGGATGGGCCGAAAGCTGCTCGAGGAAATCCTCGGCGACCAGAATTTTTCACTGAGCGACACCGATCTTGCCGAGATCGAGGACATTGACCGGCTGCTGGTCACGAGTATCGCTTTTGAAAACGACACCCGGCTCTTTTACGTTATGCTCCGTTCGGTGATCGACGCCCCGGAGGTGCAAGCCGCTCTGGACACCATCATCGATGAAGAGCGCACTCATGTCACCCAGCTCGAAGCCATGCAAAGCCAGTTGACCAGCGGATAAATCGTGCCCATCCCCAAATGGCCCTTTTCCGCGATGTCTGCGTTGGGCGTTCGATTTGAATCCTCGAAATAGCCGCGCTATTCCTCCGGTTCAAATCGTCCGTCCGCCTTGAACTCACGCGAAATTGCCTATCTTGGGATGGGCACTAAATAAGCCAAAATCGACTGGATCGAATCCGAGAGTTGAAAAATCGTCCGGATAAGAGTAAAAGGCGAAATTCGGCCGAGCGTTCATCATCGATTCGTTCGACCCGGAAATTGGCAAAAAGGCCTTTCGGGGGTGGAAACGAAGGCAGGCGCGCGCGGGCCGCTTTATATCTGGAAAAAGGACGGGGTTAAGCAAAACGACGAGTTGCTGCCCAAAGAGGCGCTTTATGGCACCCTCATCCGTCGCATCGGGCAGTTGAACATCGAGCAACAACGCGATCTGCTTGAAATCATTGAACGCAACTGGGGAAAGGGCCGACGCAAGAACAACCGCAAAGCCTTTTTCATGACGGTGGATTATGTGGTGGACGGTAAGTACTACCGGGATTTCATTCAGGACGTGAGCAGCAGCGGCATATTCATCAAAACCCGACAGAAATTCGAAGTCGGCAAGATCATCTGGATGACGTTCATGGCGCCGGATTTTCAGATGCCATATAAAATTTCGGGAAAGATTACCCGAACCCTGGAGAGGGGTTTCGGCGTGCAGTTCATCAAGGAAAGTCCGGTTCATGAGGAGACGATCGCCGCCTTGATCAACAAGATTCGGCCCATGGCCTCGCCGCCGGAATGAGGGCCTTGGAAGAGCCCGTTGACAAGTGTCTGGAAATTTCGTTTGAATCGCCCAACGGACGACCCACCGGGGCAGCGAAGGCTTGCCCTTCCATGCAGAGCGAATCATGACAAGGATCCTGGAAATTCAACGCAAGGGGTGGTGGTGGCACACCCGGACGGGGTGTACCGCCGTCGCCGGATCGTTTGTGTCGTAACAGCGCATTCGAACCCGTCGGCCGTGGACCCCCGGGGGGGACCGCGGCCGTTATTTTAAGGGGGCCGTGGATTTTCCACGGCCCCTTTTGATTGGATCCAAACAAGGAGGCGAGCATGTTGATTGTGATGGAACAACAGGCCACGGCGGCACAAATCGATTCGGTGGTGGCGCTCATCGAACGCAAAGGGTTCGTGGCCCGGGCGATCCCAGGTGGGGAGCGGGTCTCCATTGGCGTCTTGCACAATCGGGGGCCGGTGGAACCCGCGCTATTTCTGGGGCTTCCCGGGGTGAAGGAGGTGATTCCGGTCACCAGGCCGTACAAGCTGGTCAGCCGGGAATGCCGGCCGACGGATACGTTGGTCCGGGTGGGCGATGAGGTCATCGGAAACGGGCATTTGACGTTGATCGCAGGCCCCTGTGCCATCGAAAGCGAAGGCCAGGCCCTGGCCATCGCCCGATTGGTGCAGGCGGCCGGGGCCCGGATTTTTCGTGGCGGAGCATTTAAACCACGCACCTCGCCCTATTCCTTCCAGGGACTGGGGGAAGAGGGGTTGCGGAATCTCGAAAAGGTACGGTCCGAAACCGGGATGCCGGTGATTACCGAAGTCTTGGACGAACCCGGCTTTGATCGGGTCGAGGAGCATGCGGACATCGTTCAGATCGGTACCCGGAACATGCAGAATTTCAGTTTGCTCCGGCGG
>JBJKPT010000326.1:0-5445 GCA_046706045.1 Desulfobacterales bacterium | reverse complement strand
TCTTTGAGGATTCGAATCGCCAGGTCGTAATAGACCAGCCGAAAGGCGTTGGTGATGCGCTGAAACATCACCTTGTTTTGCATGTTTTCCCGGATCTGTCGCTTGAAGAGTGCAATGGCCGTCTCGTACTGATCGGGACGCGGCGTGATGGCTTCCTCGGTGTTGAACATCTCCGAGCGTTGTTCGGCGATCTCGTTTCGATAACTGTCGGGTCCGAGTTGGGTGACGTAGCCGGCGATTTCTTCGATATCGGAGACGTTCCACCGGGAGATCACGGTGCCGAGTTCGACGTGGAGGTTGGGGTAGTCGGGTTTCAGCTGTTTCAACCGCTGAAAAAGCGCCATGACCTTTTCAAAATTGCCGGGAACCCCCCGGATGGCGTCGTGTTTTTCGCCGATGTGATCCAGGCTGGGCTTGATGGTCAGTTGCGTTTCCGGGCTTTTTTCCCGGAGCAGCTCGAGAATTTCCCGGACGCTTCGTTCGATCCGCGTCATGGCCAGGGCATTGGTGGGGATGTGGATGATGCCGGGGGTGAGATGGGTTAAGGCCGCTTCGATAATTCCCGTAAAGTCGGGCCGGAGGAACGGCTCCCCGCCGCTGACGTTGAAAAGATAAATATGCCCCATGGAGCGGAAGATCGTTTCGATTTCCGCGAGAGACAATTCCTCCCCCCGTTTCTCGGGATGCTGCCGGTAGAGATCCCAGATCCGGCAGGTTTTGCAGCGGGACTGGCACACGTTCGTGACCGAAAACGTGAGGTTCACGGGCATGCCCGGTGACGCGAGGCCCATGCGCGCAAGCCGGTATCGCACCATTTTCGGAAGGATTTCTCCCAAGTAGCCCATCAGCACGGTTCCTTCACGAACGTGATTTTTCCATCGAGCAGCCGCCGATAGAGGGCACAGGTCCGCTCGGCGATCGCCGCCCAACCGATTTCACCGGCCACGGTTTCCGTCTGTTGCGCCAGGGACTCCAGAAGCAGCGGATCCTCCAGGCAGGAGATCATCGCCCGGGAAAGTGCTTCGGGATCTCCGGGAGCCACCACGCACCGGGGGTCCCGGACCAGTTCCGGCAGCCCCCCCACATCGGAAACGATCATCGGCTTTCGAAACGCCACCGCCGTGCTGCCCACACCGCTTTGGCTGTCGAAATTCCGGTAGGGAAGCACGACGAGATCGGCGGCGCCAAAATAGCGGTGCACTTCGTTTGCCGGGATGTAATCCAGGTGGGTTACCACGCGCTCCGCCAGCATCAATGCTTCGATTTGAGACCGGTAGGCCGTCCAGGGCTCCCAGGGTTTTCCGGCGATCAGAAGCCTCGCTTCCGGAACCGCTTTGGCGGCGGCGGCAAATGCCGTGATCGCCGTTTCAAGCCCCTTGTAAGGGCGGATGGCCCCGAAAAAAAGAACGACCTTGTGATCGGCGGAAAAGCCCAATTCGCCGCGGATGGCGTCCCGCTCGGCCGCACCGCGGACCTGGAAATCCAGACTCCCGTGGGGGATGATGCTTATTCTGCCGGGCGGGACCCCGTATTGGGAAACCATCGTTTGACGGTTTGCTTCGGTGTGGACGATGAAATGGTCGCCCAGCTTGAAAAGCAGCCGTGAAATCAACGTGTAGGATTTCGTTCCCTCGTGGGCCATCACGTTGTGAACCGTGAACACTACGGGTTTTCCACGGAGTTTGAAGAAAAGGCAGATGCATGCATAGACCGGGGCTAGGGGGAGGCTCCACCACTGGGCGTGGAGGAGGGCGGCATCCGTTTGCAGCCCTTCGATCACCCAGGACAGGGGGTTGTACCAGGTCAAGCGGCGCCTCACCCGCAGGCATTCCCGATCGAAGGCGGGAAAAGTGGGGTCGTCGGCAAGGTTGCCACCGGGGTAAAGCCGTCTCGGGTACATGGCTTTGAAGGACAGAAATTCCACCCGCACGCGGGATGCCGTGGCGACGGCCATCTCCAGGCAATAGCTGCTCAATCCCCTCAGCGGCGGAAAGGAACCCAAGATGGCGATGGTGGTCGTTTTCGAATCCGTCATGAGCTAATCGTTTGATGAAGAAATTCGCAGAATGGTTTGATCGCACCCCCCGCGCCTATCGCATGCGCCGGCACGATGCGCCGGTTGTTTTTTATCCTCCAAACAACGAAACGTCCATGACATGTTTTGTTTTAGACCATGGACGTTTCGTTTTGAATCAATGGGGTTACCCGTGACCTGCTTAGGAGTACATGCAGGCGCGAGCCTGTTTCTTGCTCGCCCTGGCCACGCGGCGGAAGCAGCTGTGGCGCGCGTCCGATGCGTCGTTGGCGCTTCGGCAGTCGGCCAGGTCTTTGACGAGTTGTTGTTTTTGAATTCCGCAGCAACGATGTCCCTGGGTGATGCTCGATTTTGCGGTCATGGCGTTACCTCCCAACCCGAATTCATCGGGTATCTTTCCATTCATGCATACCGGGTTGCCGCTTGTTTTGCAATCCGTGTATCCAACATGCGGGTACCCGCCGGTCTTGTCAAATGGCTTTGGTGGCATCGGATTCCTCCTCACTTTCCGTCGTCGGCCGCTTGGGCCGGCGAAGGGCGAGGGGGATTTCGCCGTCACCGGATCGGATGTGGATATCCCGTTGCGGGAAAGGAATTTCGATGCCCCGTTCCCTGAAGAGCCGATCGATTTCAAACCGTATATCGGTTTCCGCGCTCAGCATGTTGTCCACATCCGTCCAGATGCGGAGTTTAAAGACCAGCGCGCTGTCGCCGAAATCATGGAAAAGCACCGACGGTGCCGGGTCTTCAAGCACCTGGCGGTTGTTTTGGGCGATCTCCAACAGGGTGTCGCGCACCCGGTGGGTGTCGGATCCGTAGGCCACGCCGATGGTGATGATTCGACGCACCCGAAGGTCTTTGAAGCTCCAGTTGGTGACCTGACTGCTGATAAATTCGGAGTTGGGGATGATGAGAGAAGCATTGTCGTAGGTCTGCACCAGGGTCGAGCGGATGTTGATTTTTTTCACCAGACCCCAGGTGCCGTTGATTTCAATGGCATCCCCCACCTGAATGGGCCGCTCGAAGAGCAGGATCAGCCCGCTGATGAAATTGTTGAAGATGTTTTGGAGGCCGAACCCGAGGCCGATGCCCAAAGCGCCGAAAACCACGGCGAGCGATGCCGTGCTGACACCGACGATCTGCAATGCGATCATGATGCCGACGAGCCACACGGCATAGCTTGCGATGGCCATGACGGAGTCTTTCACGCCGTCTTCCAGCGGCGTGTCGTGGAACAGCCGTTCACGCATAAAATAGCGGCCGGTATGAACGATCGCGGCCGTTATCAAAAGCACCACCACGCCGTAGGCTCCCCCCAGGAGGCTCAGGGTGACATTTCCGATGCTCAACGGCGCGTTCAGCCCCCGGTAAATCAGATGAAAGACGGTTTCGTCCCCGCCCCAGGCCAGGAGCAGGGCCGCGATCCCGCCAAGGGCGAGCCCGATCCGGCCGGTCTGGAAGAGCAACCATCCGCTGATGCGGGGCCGGCCTTTCTCGTCCATCGCGCGTCGCGGATCGGCCCGCCATTCCGCGATGACCCTGTCCAGCAGAGCGAGCCACAGAACGATCACGATCGTTTTCGCCGCGTCGGCATACCAGGTCGGGGCCAGCACGTAGAATCCGATCAGTTCCAGGATCAGGCCGGTCCATACGATCCCGTGGCAGAGTACGGCGAGCCCGATCCGGCCGCGCCTTTCCCGGGGCGACATCTCCTTGGCGGCGGAGAATGCCCGCCAGCCGGAAACGTGCAGGCAGCCGATCACCAGAACCGCCTCCAGGATCAGTCGAAGGACCAGGGCAAAGCCGCTTCCGGCACCGACCGACCAGGAAAGGGTGGCGTACACCATGGCAAACGCTCCCAAAGGGCGGATGGCCCGGCGCAGGACCGGCGTTTGGGCGATGGCGATGGTCCCGGGTTTTTCGGCCCGGGAGAACATGTCGGCAAAGGAGACCGCCCACCGGGAGACCAAGAGGATCAACAACAGATTGGTCACCAATCCGCTGGCCATCCCGAAGATCGGGGACGATTGATTGAGCCGGAATACGATCAGCACGAGCAAGAGACCGGTATAGACCACGGATTGGCGTACCATGGCCACCAGGTGCCGGCGCCAGATCCGATTGGCCGTCTCGATTCGGCTCTCGACGGTTTTCAGCATCTTGGCAAGCCGCAGGCAAACGAGGCCCACGACGATGAAGATGAACAGGTAGGTGGGCCCGGGCGGGCCGTGGAAAACGGGCATCTCTTCAATCCGGGCCGCGGTTTGGCGAAGGTTTCCCCAGTCCTTTTTGAACGTCGCCCCGCTGACGGGTGAAAAGAAGATCTTGTGCCGGCCGTACAAGGCGCTGGCCTTCCGGGCCTTGATGGTGTCGTCAAGGCGACCGGCGAGATCCACGAGTTCTTTCTGGACTCCGGCGTATTGATCGATGGCATCCTGATAGGCGTGCTGCATTTTCCCCAGCACGGCCTGCTTTTCCGACAGCACCCGGACCAGTTCCCGCAAGGCGGCCCGCAGCCGGTTGGTGGCTTTTGTGGGGAGGGCGGATTTCAGGTCGTCCAACTGATTTTTATTCAAATTAAGCTGTTCGACGGTCTGGGCGTAGCTGGCCTGAAGGGGATCGCCTTGCGCGTGCATGGCCGCCAGTTGGGTGGTGACATCGTTGAGGACGGCCTGGTTTCCGGCAAAGGCCTTTTGCAGATCACCGATGGCGGTCTGGGGCATCAGCAGCAGGTTGGCGTGAGCGCTGTGTTGCAGCTTGTTGGCCGTCACCTCTCCGCTTAGCGTCTTTTCCTTATTGTCGACGGCGCTGAGTTCGGCCTTCAATTTTTCCAGGGTCGCAGTTTCCGCCGCGATGGTCTTGCGGATGGCCGTGATCGGGGATGACTTCACTGCTGATGAGGGCGGCGTGGATTGGGCATACAGCGCCGCCGGGGCAAACCCCCATAAGAGGGCTACGAGAAGGGCGGTCATGATTGTCGAGCCGGCGGCGTTGACACCGATGGATCGCCTCGGTTTCCCGGAGCCGGACGGCAGCATTGGCAAAGGCATGGTGCACATCCTTTTAAAACCGTTGTTTTCGTTTAAAGCAGACGACCCTGGCAAAAATCATGATTCGCATGATTTCCCATATCACAAAACGGCAGCCCGGCCATTCCGACTCGTTCCCTTATGTGAAGTTCATACCGGATATCCCCCTGTTTGTTCAATTCCAAAAGGTGTTGGACCGGGTCATCGGTGTTTTCGGGACGCAACCCCCGAGCGGTCGCGATGCTAACCGGACCGAAGGAAGCTGGTGCCATCCATTCCTTGGCATCGGGAGATGACGGGATCGGGGCGGACGGGCCGCCCGGGAGGAAAAAAACATTGATCGCGCCATGGATGAAGGGTATAGACGAATCGGTATTGACC
>JBJKPT010000325.1:0-14769 GCA_046706045.1 Desulfobacterales bacterium | reverse complement strand
CATTAAAGGCTTCCCCTGGCACCCGCATCGCGGCATCGAGACCATCACCTATGTCCTTTGCGGCGATGTCGAACACGGCGACAGCATGGGAAACCGCGGGACGATCGGCGCCGGGGATGTGCAGTGGATGACCGCCGGCAGCGGCATCGTTCATCAGGAAATGCCGAAAGGCGACGGGGCCGGGCAAATGGCCGGATTTCAATTATGGGCCAACCTCCCGGCATCCCACAAGATGATGCCCCCCCGCTATCGCGACGTGAAAAGCGATCAGATCCCTGAAGTCGAGGTGGCCAACGGGGTTTCGATCCGGATCATCTGCGGCGAAGTAAACGGCACCCGGGGACCGGTGCGGGACATCGTCACCCGCCCGGAGTACCTCGACGTCTCCGTCCCGGCGGATACGGAATACATCCACCCTACCCATTCCGGACACACGGTATTGGCCTACGTCATCGGCGGCAAGGCTCGCTTTTGCCGGGAAACGGACCCCTTCGCCTATTCGGTCGAGGGAACGAACTACTTCGACATCGAGCGGCGCCCGTTCGCGTCCAACGAAGATCTCGTCCGGTTCGGGGACGGAGACCGGATCCTGGTCATCACGGGAGATGAACCGGCTCGATTCCTTCTCATCTCCGGAAAACCCATCGGCGAGCCGGTCGCCTGGTACGGGCCCATCGTCATGAACACCCGGCAGGAATTGCAGACGGCTTTTGAAGAGTACCGGAACGGGACATTCATCAAGCACGGAGATTCCTCCCGGGCCGACGGCTGAAACCCCGGCCACAACGCCTTCTGCGGAACATCCAATCGGAAGCGGGATATTCCAGGGCCGTTTCCACCGTGCTCGCGGCCCCCGTTTCCGCCGGCACCCCCCGAAGACCGAACCCGGTGAGGACCTCGGTCACCGTCTTGCTTTCCACCTCGAGGATCGGAACGCTCCCCGGACCCCGTGCATTTCTCAGGGCAGCGGCTTCCGGGAGCCCCCCTTGTCCGCCCCACCTTCTCTTCGACCGCAGCGGGTTCCCGCTCCGCGACGGCGGCCGGCAGGTTCGACACCACGACCCGGGCACGCCGTTCAAGAATGCGTCCCCGGATGCACGAATTCCGGGTCGAGGACAAGGGCCGTCACCCCGAGGGCGTCTCCCGAAACCTCGGCGCCGGCGACTTCGGCCGCCGCATCCATCCCGGCGCCTTCCTATCCCTTGCCAAGCCCGTTGGACCAATGGTAGGCTGGCCCACGGATTTTTTCCGTGCCGGATCCGCTGCGATGGACACCCCCGGCGATCGACCGCGCGCATCGCGGCAGCGTCCATGCCCCTGCCGCGGGCGATATCGGCAACCCACGAAAAGGAGAACGATGGGCGCATCCAAAGACGGCAAGATCGGGTACCTGGAAGCCACCGCCATCGGAATCGGCGGCATGGTCGGGGGCGGAATCTTCGCCGTCCTCGGACTTTCGGTGGAATTGGCCCGCGGCGGGGCGCCGGCGGCATTTCTCATTGCGGGCATCGTCGCCCTGGTGACATCCTACTCCTATACCCGGCTTTCGGTCACCTTCCCCAGCCAGGGAGGGACCGTGG
The DNA here is from genome assembly GCA_046706045.1 of Desulfobacterales bacterium. GTDB lineage: Bacteria > Desulfobacterota > Desulfobacteria > Desulfobacterales > JBDRRP01 > JBJKPT01. The sequence continues at coordinate 13,189 of JBJKPT010000325.1, read as the reverse complement.
CGTTTCTGGACCGCGCCTTCGGTGCCGGCTTTTTTACCGGAAGCATGAATGTCCTTCTCTGGATCAGCTACATCGTCATGCTCTCCCTTTACGCCTATGCCTTCGGCAGCTACGGCGCCTCTCTCTTTCCTCCTGCGATGCGCCACTTCTGGAAACACATGCTGATCAGTGCCGGCATCGTCGGCATCTCCGTACTGAATCTCTTCAGCGCCAAACTGATCGGCGAGGCCGAAGACTGGATCGTGCTCATCAAGCTTGCGATTTTGCTCCTCTTCGCCGGTGCCGGCATCTGGGGCATCCACGCGAGCCGGCTGGCTCCGTCGTCCTGGTCATCGCCGCTCAACCTCGTTGCCGGCGGAATGATCATCTTACTCGCCTACGAAGGCTTCGAGTTGATCGCCAACACGGCCCAGGACGTCCGCGAGCCGTCCCGCACCCTGCCCCGGGCGTTTTATTCGGCCGTCGGATTCGTGATCTTTCTTTACGTCCTGGTAGCCGCGGTGGCCATCGGAAACCTGCCGGTTGCCGAAATCGTCGGCGCCAAGGACTACGCCCTCGCCGAGGCGGCGCGACCGTTCCTGGGCCAGGCTGGATTTCTTCTGATCGCCATCGCGGCCATGCTCTCGACGGCATCGGCCATCAATGCCACGATCTACGGCGCGGCACGGTTGAGCTACGTCATTGCAAAGGACGGGGAGCTGCCCGAATCATTGGAGCGAAAAGTCTGGAACCAACCCATCGAGGGGCTTTTGATCACGGCGGGGGCAACCTTGTTGGTCGCCAACCTCGTCGATCTATCGAACCAGTCGACCATGGGAAGCGCCGGATTCTTGCTGATCTTTGCCGGAGTCAACATCGCCAACGCGGTCCTGGCCGGTGAAACGAAAAGCATGCGGTGGCTCTCCATCGTCGGGGCGGGACTTTGCATGGGTGCCCTGGCGGCCTTGATCTGGCAGACCGCAACCACTTCCCCCGAAAACCTTTCCATCCTCTTTGTGATGGGAGGCTTGTCGTTGGCCATCGAAGGCGCTTACCGGCTTGCCACGAACCGGAAACTCCACATCTCGAAATGAACATGAAGAAAAAAATCTTCCCGGTGGCAATCGCCGCCGTCGCCTTGGGCACGGGCGCTTTTTTCGCTTATTTCGCCCTTCGACCGGAAGGCCCGCGGGTGTTTCGCAGTGCCGGCATGGTGGAGGGGACCGAGGTCAACATCGCGCCCATGATTTCCGGAAGAATCGTTAAACGACCCTTCCGAGAAGGCGATACCGTCCGCAAGGGCGATCTTCTCGTCGAACTGGAAAGCGATCAACTCCAGGCCTCCGTGGACCAGGCCCGGGCCACCGTAAAAAAATCCCGGGCCGACATCGCGGTTCAGATCTCGGCCATTGACGCCGCCCGCGCCGAGGTTGCCAGCGCCGATGCGAACATTCAAAGTGCCGCGGCGGACCTGGAAAAAGCCCGGGCGCAGATGAAAGAAGCCGAGCGCGAGTCGCGCCGCGCCCGCAACCTGGACAAAACCCAGGGAATTTCCAGGCAGGCCCTGGATCAGGCGATCACGGCCCAGGAAGCCGCCGTTGCGGACGTGCGTTCCGCCGAAGCCAAGGAAGCCGCCGCCAAGGCCGGAAAACGAGCGGCGGAAGCTCAGCGGATAACCGCCGTCAACCAACTCGCCGTCGCCAAATACGCCGAAAAGGAAGCCGCCGCCAACCTGGTCCTCTGCGAAGCAAACCTCGCCCAGACCCGCATCACCAGCCCCATCTCCGGGGCGGTGGTGTACACCGCCCTGAATCCGGGCGAAATCGCCGATCCGGGGGTCACGATCCTCACCATCGTGAATCTCGCGCATCCCTACGTGCGCGTGGATGTCGAGGAGACCGTTGTCACCGGCATCCGCATCGGCGCACCCGCCGTGATCCGCACCGAGGGCGATGACGGCCTCATCTTTGCCGGAAAGGTGTCGCGGATCGGGCGCTACGCGGATTTCGCCACTCAGACCGACGTCACCCGGGGACGGCAGGACATCAAGACCTTCAACGTGCGGATCGACATCGAGCATCCCGACGGGCGGCTGAAGCCGGGCATGACGGTCGAGGCGACCATTCCCCTCCGGGGGCGGCCATGAGCGCGAGGCCGACATCCGTGGAAGTCGCCGGCATCACGAAGGCGTACGGAACCTTTTACGCCGTGGACCATGTGGATTTCGATGTGCTGACCGGTGAAATCTTCGGGTTCCTCGGCCCCAACGGCGCCGGCAAGACCACCTTGATCCGGATGCTCACGACGCTTCTCAAACCCACCGCCGGCCAGGCCCGGGTGGGCGGTTGCGACGTCATGACGCAGGCGAGTGCGGTCCGGCACAAAATCGGGGTCGTGCCCCAGGCCATGACCAGCGACCTGGATCTCACCGGATATGAAAACATGGACATCTACGGCCGTTTTTACAGCATCCCGGCAAGGCCGCGACGCCAGCGCATCGCCGAGCTTCTCGAAAAGGTGGGGCTTGCCGGCCGGGCCGATAGCCTGGTGGCCACCTATTCGGGCGGGATGCGCCGCCGGCTCGAGATCGCCCGTGTCCTCGTCCACCGCCCGGAGATCCTGTTTTTGGATGAGCCGTCCATCGGCCTCGATCCCCAATCGCGCCGGGTGGTCTGGGATTTTCTGCGAAACCTGCGGCAGCACGACGAGATGACCATTTTTCTCACCACCCATTACATGGAGGAAGCCGAAGCCCTGTGCGATCGCGTGGCGATCATCGATAACGGGAAAATCATCGCCATGGGAAGCTCCGCCGAACTCAAGGCCCAAATCCCGGGAAACGACGTGGTGACCTTGACCGTCGAAGGGGAAAAAAGCGATGCCATGCGGGCAATCGACGGCCTGCCCTTTGTCCGGAAAATCGCCATGGACGATGTCCAGATCAATGTCTTTGTCGACAACGGGGCCAAGAACCTGCCGGCCCTGATCGACCGGATCGGCGCGTCCGGCGGCAAGGTACTCTCGGTTCTTCTCCACGAGCAATCGCTGGAAGATGTATTCATCCATTTCACGGGCAAATCCATTCGGGAAGAAGAGTCAAAAAAAGTCAGCTTGCTGATCGGCGCCGGGATTCCTCAACGACTGGGCCGGTAGCCGCCCCAAGGAGACGTCATGATCCGGCTGCTTGCCGTCATCGAACGGGACCTCAAAAAATTCCGCCGCAACCCCATCACCCTCGCGATGAGCATTCTTTTGCCCATCATCTACCTGATCGTTCTGGGCAACTCCTTTCAGGGCAAACTCCAGGGGCTTCCCGTCGTGGTGGTCAACCGGGACGGCGGCTATTTTTCCAGAGCGTTCATCAACAACCTGCGCGCCGTCGCGGCCGGCCCGAAAACCCTGACCGTCGCCATGGCCGAGGATCCCCGCTCCGCCATGGCCGGGGTACGCCGGGGCCGCTTCAAGGCCGCACTGATCATCCCGGCCGATTTCAGCCGGCGCATGGCGGTAAAAAGCGTTCCCGAGGTGGGTCTTTTCCTCGATAACACCGACGGCATCTCCGCGGCCGCCGTCGGTACCGCCGTTTCCGGAGCCCTTGGCGCCATCACCCGGGAATACACGCCGATCCGGGAGCCCCCCGGGCAGATTCAACTGCGGGATATCAACCTATACCGGCAGGTGGACTACAACCAGTCCCTGGTTCCCGGGGTCGTGATCATGGCCATCTTTCTCGGGACCCTCACCACCGGCGCCTTCAACCTGGTGATGGACCGGTTCCTCGGGGTGGACGAAAGCTATCTCCTCACGCCGGTGTCAAAAGGGGACATCGTGACCGGGCTGGTGGTGAGCGGTCTTTCCGTGACGACCCTGATCGCCATCCTTATCCTGGTGATCAGCATGCTGATCACGGGGATCTCGCTGTCCGCGACCGGGTATCATCTCGCCTCCCTTTTGCTCATCATCGTCTTGACCACCTTGAGCCTGCTCAGCCTCATGTTCGTGCTCCTCGGCCGGCTCCGGCACCCGCGGGTGGTGGGCATTATCAGCGGATTCATGAACGTGATTCTCTTTTTCCCGAGCGGCGCGATCTATCCCATCGCGAGTTTCCCGCCCTGGCTCAAGGCGTTTGCCCGCGTCAACCCGGAAGTCTATGCCGTGCACGCCTTGAAAGCCGTGCTCTTCAAAGGAGCCGGCCCGGCGACCATCTGGCCGGATCTCTGCTTCCTGGTCGTCTTCACGGCGGTGATGATGACCATCTCCATAGCGACCTTTAAGCGGGTCCTTTGAAAACCGCACGAATTCATTGATCCGGCCTGGATACCCGTGATATAGATCAATTTTTTAGCAACGGGCACGGGCCGAAAGGGGCGAGTCGCCGCGTTGTCCTTAAAAAAAGCGAGGCCGACAGAATAACATCCCTTTTTGTCCGCGACCGTGAACGGCCGGATCGGCCGGAAGCGGTCCCCCCTTTTCGGAACGTTTGCACGGATACCCCTGGGAGACGGATCCTGGAAATGCCATCGATGCTGAGCTATCACGTCCCATCGGGAAGTTATTACATCGGTCCCCGTCGGCCCATCCTGTTGCAGGCATTTTTGGGCACCTGCGTGGGGGTGACGGTGGTCGACCGCACGGCGGGGGTCGGGGGCCTGAGCCATTTGCTGCTCCCCGAGCCGGTGAGCCCGCAATCGCTATTTCAGCCGGAGAAATACGCCAGCAACGGCTTGCCGCTTTTTATCGACGCCCTTTGTGCGGCCGGTGCCCATAAACCGGACATGGAGGCCAGTCTGAGCGGCGGGGCGCTGTTGGTGCCATTCACTCAACAGGACCTGGACCTGAACATCGGCGGCCGCACGGCAGAGGTGGCAAAGGCCATCCTCGACGAGGCCGGCATTGCCATCGCGCAGTCCGAAACCGGGGGGGTCTTTTCCTGTTGCATCCGCCTTGACATGCAAACCTTGACCACGTCCATCGAGCCTACGGGAATCAAGCCGGCCGGTGATGCCTCGACCGGAACCATGCCCACGGTGGAAGAAATCCACGAGGCCATGGAACGGCTGAACCCCATCCCCCAGGTGGTCCTCAAGCTCCTCCGGCTGCTGGACCGGGAGGATTTCGATATCCTGGCCGTCTCCGACGAGGTGCGACAGGACCAGGTCATCTCCGCCATGACCTTAAAGCTTTCCAACTCCGTCATGTTCGGCCGCCACCTGCAATTCGACACCATCGACCAGGCCTTGATCTACCTCGGCAAGAGCACCTTCATCCGCCTGGTCGTCTCGGCGGGAATAAGCAACCTCTACACCCACCTGCGCATGGGATACTCGCTGACCAAGGGCGGCTTGTACCACCACGCCGTGGGCACCGCGGTCATCGCCGAAAAACTCGCAACGTTGACCGGCCGCTCGGCCCCGGCCGTTGCGTTTACGGCAGGACTTTTGCACGACATCGGCAAGGTCGTTCTCGACCAATACGTGGCCGATGCCCATCCCCTGTTTTACCGGAACGCGCACGAAGAGGCCGAAACCTTTATCGCTGCGGAAAAAACCCTGTTCGGCATAGACCATGCCGAGGTGGGCAGCCTTCTCGCCCGGCGCTGGGGATTTCCGGGGTCGTTGATCGATGCCATCGCCCATCAACACGCTCCGGAAAACGCCGCGCGCAACCCGGAACTCGTCCATCTGGTCCATCTGGCGGATCTGTTGATGTCCCAATTTCTCCCCGGATTGGAATACGAACGGATCGACACCGGCGGGCTGGTCCGGAGGCTCGCCCGGGTCGGGCTTTCGAGCTCCCGTTTCCAGGAACTTGTTGACCTCATCCCGGAGGGCGTATTCCGCTCGGCGGTCCTCGGCGAGGACAACGACAAGCCGATGGCCTGATTCCGATCTTTCACTTAAAACCCATGGAAATCCCACAGCCATGACCCTGGACCCGCAACGCCAAGCCCTTTTGCGACAACTGCCGGCAGTGGATCGCCTGCTGCTTGCCATCGAAGAAGATCCCGGACCGGCCGCCGTGCCGGTCACGGTGCGGCGGGACGCCGTGCGCCGGGTGCTTGAAACCCTGCGCCAGGAGGTGCTCGCCGGCAATCCGCCGCCCGCGGCCGCCGATCTGAACGAATCGGTGATCCTTGCCCGGGTGGGCGAGGAAATCGATCGCGCCATGCGCCCGAACTTGAGGCGGGTGGTGAACGCCACCGGCGTCGTGGTGCACACGAACCTGGGCCGGTCCCTGTTGGCACCCGAAGCCATCGCCAACGTCGCCGCCGTGGCGGCCGGGTACTCCACGCTCGAGTACGACCTCGCACGGGGCCGGCGCGGGTCGCGCTACACGGCCGTCGACGCGTTGATCTGCGAGCTGACCGGGGCCGAGGCCGCCATGGTGGTCAACAACAATGCCGGGGCCGTGCTCCTTTGCCTCGATACGGTGGCCCGGGACCGGGAGGTCGTGGTCTCCCGCGGCGAACTGGTGGAAATCGGGGGATCGTTCCGGATCCCGGACGTCATGGTCAAAAGCGGCTGCCGCCTGCGGGAAGTCGGCACCACCAATCGCACCCACCTCCGTGACTACGAACGGGCCATCCATGAGGCAACCGGCCTGTTGCTCAAGGTGCACACGAGCAACTACAGCATCGTGGGCTTTACCAAGGCGGTGGCCCTGGCCGACCTGGTGCGCCTGGGCCGGGACCACGGCCTGCCCGTGATGGAAGACCTCGGCTCCGGCACCTTGATCGACTTTTCCCGATACGGCTTGGCCCGGGAGCCCACGGTGCAGGAATCGGTGGCCGCCGGTGCCGATCTGGTCACTTTCAGCGGCGACAAGCTTTTGGGCGGACCCCAGGCCGGCCTGATCGTGGGCAGCCGGGAGTGGCTCGCCCGCATCAAGGAAAACCCGTTGACCCGGGCGCTACGTATCGACAAGCTGACGCTGGCCGCGCTGGAGACCACCTTGCGCCTCTACCGCGACGAGCGTGCCGCCATGACACGGATCCCGACCCTGGCCATGCTGACGGCCGCCGCCTCCGGCATCGAGGGCCGGGCCGGACGACTGGAGACCCGGCTCTCGGCCCTCGATAATCCCAGGCTCAGCGTATCCCTTCACCGGCTTTCGTCCAAGGCCGGCGGCGGGAGCTTCCCGCTTCTCGATCTGCCGACGGTCTGCCTGGGCGTTGCCGTGGAGGGACTTACGGCAAATGCCGTCGAGGAGGCTCTGCGCCGAAACGATCCACCGGTGATCGGCCGGATCGAGGCCGACCGGTTCGTGATGGATCTGAGAACCGTCCAGGAGGAGGAAATCGAACTCATCACCGCTGCCTTTTCCCGCATGCTGCAAAAGGGGTGACCATGGACCCGACCCACGCCGACCCTCGCCAACCGAACCGCTCCACGGACGGCTTTCTCATCACCCGGGCCGAATCGGCGCTTATGGGCGCCCCTGCATCGGAAAGCGATCCGACACGCATCCAGCGGCTGCGGCAACAATTCTGCGGCCTGCTCGCCGGCCCGGCGGTGGCCGAAGCGGTTTCCGCCCGCACCGAGGCCTTGGCGCGGTTTGCCGTCCTCGCTCTCCGGCTGACCCCTCGGATCGGAATCGATGACGAAACCGATGCCCCGGAGCCGGCCGAGGTGGCCGATCTTTGTCAGGCGACGGCCACCGTGTGCACGGCCCATGACGGCATCTGGGGCCTGATTGGCGGCGACGTCCTCGCCTGTTGCATTCCCGACGCGGGCAATGCCGATGCCGGCCGGGTGGCCGACGCCATCCGGCGCCGCGTGGTGCAAGGCCATCCGCTGGCCCGGGTCTCGGTGGGGATGGCCTCCTTTCCCGAATCGACCTTCACCCGCCTGGACATTCTCGACAACGCCCGCAAGGCCTTGGATCACGCCGCTTTTTTCGGCGCCGGCGGCACGGCCGGATTCGATGCGGTGAGCCTTAACATCAGCGGCGACAAACATTACGAACAAGGCGATATCCAGGGCGCCATGACCGAATACCGGAAGGCCCTGGAGCTGGATCCGGTCAATGTCAACGTCTTGAACAGCCTCGGGGTCTGCTACGGTATTTTGGGCGCCTACGAAAAAGCGCTGGATCTCTTTCACAGCGCCCATGCCGCGGACCCGAACGAGGTCATGGCCCTTTACAACATGGGCCTGGCCAACCTGCTGCAGGGCGACCGGGATGCGGCCCTCGGCCATTTTCTGGCGGCATCGGAAAAAAGCCCGCGGTTTGAGGTGAATTTTCAGATCGGCCGCGTCTATCTGGAAAAAAACGATCCGGCCGCGGCCCGGCCCTACCTGGAGCGGGCCGTTGGCCTCAATGCGGAAAATGCCGCGGCCCAACGCTACTACGGCAACTGCTGCATGCAACTGGGCATGGTCGACCCGGCCATAAGCGCCTTTAAACGGGCGGTCAAGCGAAACCCCAACGACGCCGAGTCCTTGTCGGCCCTTGGCCAACTCTTTGATGAAAAAGGCGAAAACCTGGAAATCACGACGATTTTCTGCCAACAGGCGGTCGATATCTGTCCGGACAACGGCCTGTACCGGTATCGCCTCGGCCGTTTGTACCAAAAGCAGGACCAGGCCCAGGAGGCCCTGGTCCACCTGCGCGAGGCCGAGCGGCTGGGACACCCGGCGACGGAGCTGATCGAGCTCGTGCTCGACCGGCTGGACGTCGCCGGACCGGATTCGTAAACGCCCGGGATAAAGGAATACGAATGGAGACGATCATCCACGCCGCTCTGGAAGCGAGCATCGACGTCAAGCGACCGTTAGTCCGGGAACACGGACCGGCCATGGTGACCCGGGCGCGGCGAATCGCCGAATGCCTCGCCGCGGGAAACAAGGTCCTGCTCTTCGGAAACGGGGGCAGTGCCGCGGATGCCCAGCACATCGCCGCGGAGTTCGTGAACCGCTTCCGGGTGGAACGCCCGCCCCTTTCGGCCTTGGCCCTCACCACGGACACCTCGGTACTGACGAGCATCGGAAACGACTATTCCTTCGACGAGATCTTTTCCAAGCAGGTCCGGGCCCTGGGCCGAAAGGGCGATGTGGCCGTCGGCATCAGCACCAGCGGCAACTCGAAGAACGTGATCGCGGCCGTGACGGCCGCGGCCGAAATGGCGCTTTTCACCATCGGGTTGTCCGGTCCTGGCGGTCGGCTGGCGGCGATTTCCGATCTTGCGTTTCGTGTGGACTCCGATAGCACGGCCCGCATCCAGGAAACCCACATTTTTCTTGGGCACATGCTCTGCGACCTGGTGGACCGCATCCTGTTTCCCCGGGAGACCATCCCATGAACGAACCGATCACCCCCCTGGATCTTGACGGGTTGCACACCTATTCGGTGTTCGAGCGGCCGAGCAAGGTGACCACCGATGCCTTTGCGCGGACCTGGACCCCGGGCGGCGGCCTTTCCGCGTTTCTCGAGACACTTCCCGCCATCCTCGCGGCCGATGTCCTGAAGGCGGTAATCGACGCCGTGGTCACCGCCGTGAAAAACCACCGGATCGTGGCCCTCGGAATGGGCGCCCACGTGATCAAGGTCGGGTTGAACCCCATCGTGGTCGATCTCATGCACCGGGGCGTTCTCGGCGCCGTGGCCTTGAACGGCGCAGGGATCATCCACGACCTGGAGCTTGCCCTGGCCGGAAAAACCTCCGAAGACGTGGCCGCCTCTTTGGGCGACGGCTCCTTCGGCATGGCCCGGGAGACCGGGGAATTGCTGAGCGAGGCGGTGGCGGCGGCGGGCGAGGCCGGCATTGGACTGGGCGAGGCCGTGGGCCGCATGATCAACGCCCGCCGCCTGCCCCATGCCGGGGCGAGCATCTTCGCCACGGGAGCGCGGCTGGGCATCCCGGTAACCGTCCACGTCGCCATGGGCACCGACATCTTGCACATGCACCCGGGGTTCGACCCCGCGGCCGCCGGCAAGGCCTCCCATATCGATTTTCGCCACTTTGCCGCCGTGGTGGCCCGGCTGAACGAAGGCGTCTACTTTAACGTGGGCTCGGCGGTCATCCTGCCGGAAGTGTTTTTAAAGGCCACAACACTGGCCCGCAACCTTGGCCACCGCCTGGACCGCTTCACCACGGTGAACATGGATTTCATCCGACACTACCGGCCGACCACCAACGTGGTCCACCGGCCCACGGCCAAGGGCGGCCGCGGATACACCCTGGTGGGCCACCACGAAATCATGTTTCCGCTCCTGGCGGCCGGAATCCTGGAGCGGCTTGCCGCCGGCGGTTGATTTTTCGCTAAAAATGCATAGGGTAGCTGTTTGCCGTTTAAACCAAAAAAACGATATGGATTTTCCCTCTGACAAATAAAGAAAACCATCCCACTCACCGAGGACGTGCGCGCATGCCGATCTATGAATACCACTGCGAAAATTGCGGCAAAAACTTCGAATGCCTGATCATCGGCGCCGATGATCCGGCCGACTGCCCCACCTGCGGCAGCAACCGGGCCAAGCGGCTGATGTCCGCCTGCGGGTTTGTCTCCAAGGGCGCCGGCGGCCAAACGCTGAGTTCCTCGGCCGGCTCCGGTTGCAGCGGATGTGCCGCCACCAACTGCGGAAGCTGCGGCCACTGATGGGGGCAGGCGAAACGCTTCGCATCGGGACCCGTGGCAGCAAACTGGCCCTGTGGCAGGCCAACTGGGTGAAATCGCAGCTGGAATCCCTCGACCCGGACCTTACCGTCGAACTGACCGCCATCAAGACCCAAGGCGATAGGATTCTCGAAGTGCCTCTGGCAAGGGTCGGGGGCAAGGGCTTGTTCGTGAAGGAGATCGAAGAGGCCCTTCTCGAGGGCCGGGTCGACCTGGCCGTGCACAGCATGAAGGACATGCCGGCGGATCTGCCGGCAGGTCTTTGCATCGGCCCGGTCCCGGAGCGCGAAAACCCGAGCGATGCGCTGGTCTCGATTGGCGGCGCCGGGCTGATGGCGTTGAAACCCGGGGCACGCGTGGGGACCAGCAGCCTGCGCCGGGCCGCTCAGCTCCGCCACGCCCGCCCCGATCTTGTGATCGTCTCCCTTCGGGGCAATCTCGACACCCGGCTTGGAAAGCTCGACCAAGGGCAAATGGATGCCGTGGTGCTCGCCGCGGCCGGTATGCGCCGGCTCGGCGTCGCGCATCGCATCAGCCAGATCCTGGACCACGGCACCCTGTTGCCGGCCGTGGCCCAGGGGGCGTTGTGCATCGAGATCCGGGTGGACGATGCCCGCGTCGCCCAACGGCTGGCGCCCTTAAACCATCCGCAGACCCGCACGACGGTCCTTGGCGAGCGGGCTTTCTTGCACCGGCTCGGCGGCAGTTGCCAGGTCCCCGTCGCCGGACACGGACGGCTGCTCGGCGCGAAATTCGTCATCACCGGTCTGGTGGCCGATCTCGAAGGAAAAACGGTGATCCGAAACACCCTGAGCGGGTCCCCGGAAACCGCCGAAGCCACCGGCGTTGCCCTGGCCGAAAGGCTGCTCGCCATGGGGGCCGCCGAAATTCTTCAAAATTTACAGGACTAGCGAATCCCATGTCAGCAATGGTCTATCTCGTGGGCGCGGGCCCCGGTGATCCCGGCCTGATCACGGTCAAAGGAAACGACTGCATCCGCCGCGCGGATGTCATCGTCTACGACTACCTCGCCGCGCCGCGCCTGCTGGAAGCGGCCCGGCCCGATGCCGAAATCATCTACGTGGGCAAAAAGGGCGGCGAGCACACCCTGCCCCAGGAGCAGATCAACGCGCTTCTGGTCGAAAAGGCCCGTGCCGGAAAAGTGGTGACCCGCTTGAAGGGCGGCGATCCTTTCATCTTCGGCCGCGGCGGCGAAGAAGCCGAAGCGCTGATCGAACGGGGCATTGCCTTTGAGATCGTTCCGGGGGTCACGTCGGCCATCGCCGCCCCCGCCTATGCGGGCATCCCCCTCACCCACCGCAAATTCACCGCCACCGTGGCCTTCGTCACCGGTCACGAGGACCCGGCCAAGCCCGGATCACGGATCGACTGGGCGGCCCTGGCCCGGGGGATCGGCACGCGGGTCTTCCTTATGGGGGTGAAAAACCTGCCCTTCATCGTCGAGCGGCTCGTCGAAAACGGCTGCCCGGAAAAGACACCGGTGGCCCTGGTCCGATGGGGCACCACCCCGCGGCAGGAAACCGTTTCCGGGACCCTTGCGACCATTGTCGAACGGGTGCGCGCCGCCGGGCTGAAAGCGCCGGCCATCATCGTCGTGGGTGACGTCGTGGGGCTTCGCGAATCCATGCAGTGGTTTGAAAAACGACCCCTCTTCGGCCGCCGCATCGTCGTGACCCGGGCCCGGGAACAGGCGAGCGATCTCCTGGAAAAACTTTCCGCCCTCGGCGCCGAATGCATCCAGTCGCCCACCATCCGGGTCGATCCGTTGACCGACGTCACGGCCCTGGACGCCGCGATCGACCAACTCGCCGCCTACGACTGGCTGATCTTTACCAGCGTCAACGGCGTGGAGCACTTCTTCGATCGCCTCTTCGCCCGGGGAAAAGACGTCCGTGCACTGCCGCCGGGAATCCGCACCGCCGTGATCGGGCCGGCCACGGCCCAGCGGCTGCGCGCATACGGGATCACGAGCGACATCGTCCCGGAAAACTACCGGGCCGAGTCGGTGGTGGCGGCCTTTTCCCGGGAAGCGGTCGCCGGCCGGCGGGTCCTCTTGCCCCGGGCCGCCGAGGCAAGGGAGGTGCTGCCCGCCGAACTCTCGCGCATGGGCGCCCGGGTGGACGAGATCGCCGTCTACCAGACCCGGCTGGACGAGACCTCGGCGGACCACCTCCGGGAGCGGCTCGCCGCGGGCGAGGTGGACATGGTCACCTTCACGAGTTCGTCCACGGCAAAAAACTTCGCATCGCTCCTGCCGGCCGAGGCCATTGAAACGTGGATGAAGGGAGTCGCCGTCGCCAGCATCGGCCCCATCACCACCCGGACCGCCGAGGCGCTCGGGTTCACCGTGCATGCGACCGCGGATCGATACACCATCGACGGCCTCTGCGAGGCGATCTGCGACTTCTACCGCCGGTCCGGAGCCGATTCCCGGTAAACGGGAATCTCTCGTGCAGACCGGCTCCGGTCGCCGCCGCCGCGGCGCTGCCGGAGCCCGCCCCCCCGGCGCCGCGGCCTCCATCACCGGTGCCCGCGCCAGGTTGCCAATATCAATGCACCGCTTCGTTTTCCAG
>JBJKPT010000324.1:0-4054 GCA_046706045.1 Desulfobacterales bacterium | reverse complement strand
TCGGCCACGGCGGCCGGCATGGCCTGATGAAGGGCCTGGCCGGCGTTGAAAAACATGAGAAGGCCCGCGACCAAAAAGCCCGCGACGATGCCTGCGGCCGGGATCAGCCGCTTCCTCGGCCACACGGCGTGATGGGAATCGTCGATGCGAAGCATCATGATGATGAACAAAAAGAGGATCATGATGGCACCGGCATAGATAATGACCTCCACGGCGGCCAGCAACGGGGCCCCGAGGAGGTAAAAAAGCATGGCGGTTCCGAAAAACGACAACACGAGGAAGAGCACGGCGTGCACCGTGTTTTTCCGGGTGACGGCGATCGCCGTCATTGCGACGATAAAGGCCGCGATCAGGTAGAAGATGACGGAATAAAAAGTCATGGCAAATTGCTCTTCACGTTGACCGGCGCATCCTCCTGCAAATGGTTCCCCTTTCCGCCTTCGGCGGTGATCACCCCGGCATGCCGGTAGAAATTGTACTCCGGATCTTTTCCCGTCCCCTCGACGAGGAGATCCTCTTTTTCGTACACCAGGGTCAGGATGTCGCGCCGGCAGTTCTCGAAATCCGGGGTGAGCTGGATGGCCGATGTGGGGCAGGCCTCCTCGCAGAGGCCGCAGTAGATGCACCGGCCGAAATTGATCCGAAACCACGCGGCATAGCGCCGGCCGTCCGGCTGTTCGGCCGATTGCATGGAGATGCAGCTCACCGGGCAGGCGGCCGAGCAGAGGTAGCAGGCGACACAGCGTTCGCCGCCGTCCGGATCGCGGGTGAGCACGATGCGGGCCCGGGAGCGGGCCGGCAGGTGCCGCTTGTATTCGGGGTATTCTTCGGTGATCGGCGTCCGGAACAGATGCCGGAACGTGGTGGCAAACCCGCTGCCCATCGCCCATGCCAGGGTGAAGAATCCGTCGCTTGTGCCGTTTCCCGGATCGGGGGTCTTTTTTCCCATCGGGGATTCCTTCGGCGGGACCGGGGTCCCGCGGTTATTCCATTCCGCATTCAAGCGGCACCTTCGTTGGCTGCGTCGAAGGCTCCTCAACGTACCATCAATACGCCTCCGTCGCCTCCTCCTTGCCGCCTTGCCGTCATCTTGAATGCAAAACGGAATCACAAAACGATAAAAAAGCCGGTGATCACGATGTTTATCAGGGCCGCCGGCACCAGCACCTTCCAACCCAGGCCCATCAGCTGGTCGTAGCGAAGCCGCGGCAGGGTGCCCCGGATCCAGATCATGATGAGCGCCACGGGAAGGATCTTCAAAAGCAGCCACACCGGGCCCGGCAGAAACGGCCCGTGCCAGCCGCCGAGAAAGAAGACGGCCACCATGGCGCCGAGCACCTGGATGTGCACGTACTCGCCGATAAAAAAAAGTCCGAACCGCATGCCGCTGTATTCCGTGTGATACCCGGCGCCCAGCTCGTTTTCCGCCTCGGGAAGGTCGAAGGGGATCCGCTTGCTCTCGGCCATGGCGCTCACGAAAAAAATCACGAACGAAACCGGCTGCACCACGATGAAGGGGAGCCTGGCCTGGGCGTTCACGATGTCCACGAGGCTGAAGGAATGGGCGAGCATCACCACCGGGACCAGGGAAAGCCCCAGGGCCAGCTCGTAGCTGATCATCTGGGCCGCGCCCCGGATTCCGCCCAGGAGGCTGAACTTCGAATTGGAGGCCCACCCGCCCAGGGCCACGCCGTAGACCCCGAGGGAGGAAAGGGCGAAGACCAAAAGGAGCCCGATGTTGACATCGCTGATCACCATGGGCACCCGGTGCCCGAACACGGTCAGGTTCCGGCCGAAGGGGACGACGGAAAACATCGCGAGCGCCGTCATGGCGACCACGGCCGGAGCGATCAAAAAGATCGTGCGGTCGGCGGCCTCGGGCACCAGGTCTTCCTTTAAAAGCATCTTGATGGCATCGGCGATGGGCTGCCAAAGGCCGAAGGGCCCGGCCCGGTTGGGTCCTCGCCGGACCTGGAGCCGGGCCAGAAGCTTCCGTTCGGCCCAGACCAGGTAGGCGGCCAGAAAGAGCAAAACCCCGAGGACGACCCCCATCTTGATCAAGAGCAATACGAATCCAAGGATCCAGGCGCTCATCGGGGCCCTCCTTCCGATTTTTGAATGTCGGCAAGAGGGACGCTCCGCTTCACGGCGCCCAGGCGCTGCCAATCGAGGCGATGGTCCCGGGGCAGCACCAGATGCCCGCGGGCCGTCGCCGCCGTCGTTTCGACGGTGACGACCAGGTCCCGATCCTCGCGTCCGATCCGGATCGAATCCCCGTCTGAAACCCCCAGGGCCGCGGCATCCTCTGGATGAAGAAACGCCACGGGCGGCGGTGTGACCCCGGCAAGGTGGGGGGATCGGGCCGAAAGCGCTTCGGTGCCGAAGGTCCGGTCCACGGCCATGACCGTCATGGTGCCGGAAGGGGGCGGCACCTCTTCGGCCGCTTCGACGGGCGCCGTGCCGCGGGGTGCGGTGCCGGCCAATTTCACGCCGTTGCCGGCCAGGGTCACGGGATCGGACAAACGGGAGAACACCGGGGCGACGGCGGGCCAGTCGACGGCCGGGGTCTCACCCCGCAAATCGTCGAGCGCTTCCCAGGCCGGTCGCGGCGCCCCGCCTGGAATATCGGCCCGGAAGGCTCGCGGCGGATGGTCGCCGTTTCCGGTCCGGGCGATGGGAATGCCGCCGGCATAGACGGCCTCGGCCCGCTGGGCCCGGCCCTCCTGGTTGACGAAGATGCCGCCGGCCTCGAACACCGTGGCGGTGGGGAGAAAGACGTCGGCCCGATCCACGAGAGGGGACGCCACGGCGTCCAGGACCACCAGGCAATCGAGCTTCTCGACGGCCGCGGTCATCCGCTGCCGGTCCGGGTACCGGCAGAAGGGATCGGTTTCGACCACCACGAGGGCCCGGATCCGGCCGGTTTCCATGTCCCGGACCAAGGTCTCGATGTCCTCGGCGTTGCCGGTGGTCAGGACCGCGCCAAAGGCGTTCGGCCCGGGCAGCAGGTAAAAAAGGCCGGCCGATGCACCGTTTTTTGCCAGGGCTCCGGCCCGGTCCGCGACGGCGGCCACAAGGCCTGCCGGCACCGTGTCCGTGCCGCAGACGATCGCCGGTTTTTGAGCCCCGGCAAGCGTCTCGGCCTCGGCCGCGAGGGCCGCGGGCATTTCCCAGGCCGGCACGGGCCGGCGCTCGAAATCAAACGGGAGAAATACAGGCCGTGGATCGATGACCGTGACCGTGGCCCCGGCCCGCCGGGCCTGCCGCAGGGCAAGGGCCAGCATGGGCGCTTCGTTTACCGGATCGGCGCCCACCACCAGGATCCGATCGGCGGATCCGACGGCGGAAAGAGAGACCGAAAGCCCCGGGGCCAGCCGCGCGCAGGCTGCGGCGACGGTGCGGGCTTCGGCCGGATCACGCCAGTAGACCGGCCCCCGATACCCCCTTTCCCGGCACAGGGCCGCGAGGATGGCCTGGGTTTCGAGGCTGCTTCGCAGGGATCCGATGCAGGCCACGGCCTCTGCGCCGGCCGATGCGACCACCGAAGAGAGCCCCTCCCGGGCCGCGGAGCGGGCCGCGGCCGCAGAGACTCGCTGGCCGGCCATCATGGCATGAATCGGCCGCTCCGGGGCCGAGGCATAGGGAAACCCGTAGCGGCCCCGGTCGCAGATGAACCAGCCGTTCACCGCCGGGTGATAATCGGCCTCCAGCCGCAGAACCTCCCGGTACCGGCTGCTCACCACGGTCCTGCACCCGAGGCTGCAGTGAAGGCAGACCGAGGGCTTGCGTTCGAAATCCCAGCGCCGGCCGCGGTACCGGGAGGGCTTGTCGGTAAAGACCCCGGTGGGGCAGATATCGATCAGGTTTCCGGAAAACGGACTTTCCAGGGTGCCGCTCTCCCTCCGGCCAAAGTAGACGCGGTACGTGCTGCCCATCACCCCGAGATCCGTGTACCCGGCAAATTCCCGGTAATAGCGCACGCACCGGTAGCACTGGATGCACCGGTTCATTTCGTGGACCACCAGGGGGCCGAGGTCCTGGTCCACGTGGGTGC
>JBJKPT010000323.1:0-3743 GCA_046706045.1 Desulfobacterales bacterium | reverse complement strand
CCGTCTTTCCACTGCGTCAGAAGCAAAAACCACGCATTGATGGTCGGATTCAGGTTGATCAGCGTGGCCGTCCCCTCCCGACCGTTGCGGTCCCGGATGGCGATGGAGGCGGTCTTCCGGTATTGCTGAAGATCGATGATGGTCTTGGGGACCTCGGCATTGTATTCGTCCACCTGTTTTTGGGGCGGCCGGGGTGCCGCCTCCTCAAGTCTGTCTTCCGGAAAGAAGCCCCGGGAATCGGTTCCCGCCGCTGCCGCAACCGGCGACAATTGCGGGAACATCGCAAATTTCGGCACCATGGGAAACGGCGCAAACCCGCTCCCATTCAAAAGCAGCAGCGCACCGAACCCCAAAAGCGCCGATTTTCCCCAATTGATCTTTTTGAAGCATCGGTTTGCCCCGATACGCAGGCGCGCCATCATGAGAGTGTCCTTAATTTCCACTGACCTCAAAAAATAGACCGTCACCCTTCGGGTTTTATGATGATATGTTGTCCGAACCGGTGATAGCATGAGAATTCGACAGCGCTCATCCACCGTTGGGCTATTTTTGCGTGCATTCCATGCGGGCGGACGATTTGAACCGGGAAAATCGCAAGAGCTCAAATCGAAGCGCCCAACGCAGAAATCGCGGAAAAGAACGGTGTGTGGATGGGCATAAAATTAAGGCTATCCGGCGCCTATTGCAACGACGATCACCTTCCGGCACGCCGGGGCCCGGGGCCTCGAACCCGGGGGCCTGCGTGCCGCCGTCGCATCCGCTCCGCGCAACGGGCCGCGCCGGGCAATCCATTTTCACTCCGGGTCAAGGACCCGGAATTTTCAGGGATCATCCAATGAAAACCGCCTGGCTCATCGCTACCTCTTTGCGTCCGAGACAGTGGATCAAGAACGCCTTCATATTGTTTCCCGCCGTTTTCGCGCACCGGTTATTCGAACCCGCAAGCCTGACGGCCGCAATCCAGGCCGTGGCGATATTTTGCGGCCTGACGGGTGCGATCTATCTGTGCAATGACTGCCTCGACCGTGAAGAAGACCGCCACCACCCCGTCAAGCGGCACCGGCCCCTTGCGGCCGGTCAGATCTCTCCGGTGACGGCCGTGGTCACGGCATCGGGTCTTCTGCTGCTTTGCCTGCTCTGGGGATTTTGTCTCGAAAGGGGGTTCTTTTTTATTCTCCTGATCTACCTCGGCATCCAGGTGCTCTATAATTTCGGGCTGAGGGACACGGTCATTCTGGATGTCTTCTGCGTGGCCGGCGGATTCTTTCTGCGTGTGATCGCCGGCGCGGTGGTCATCCATGCGCCCATGTCACGGTGGATCATCATCTGCACGATTCTCATCGCCATGTTCCTGATCCTTTCAAAACGCCGGTATGAAATCATCACCCTGGGGAAAGTGGAGGCCGGTAAACACCGCAAGGTCCTCACCTTCTATAGTCCCCATCTTCTGGATCAGATGATCGCGGTGACCACGGGCGGCGTACTCTTGAGCTACCTTCTGTATTGCACCGCTCCTGAAACCGTGCAGAAGTTTCACACCGAAAACATGATTTATACGTTCCCCTTCGTCCTGTATGGCATCTTTCGATACCTGTACTTAATCTATCAGAAACGGGAAGGGGGGACCCCCGAACGGATCATCCTCTCCGATCACCCCCTGCTCGCCAGCGTCCTTTTGTGGCTGATATCCTGTGCGCTGATTCTCTATGGGGTGATCTGAGGCGGGAAACGCGGCCGTCAAAAAAGGAATATCAACATGGCTCGGTCAGTGGTTGCCGTTATTCGAACCAAACCGGCGACGGTTCTTTCGGACATCGCAAGGCTCATGGAACTCGCCGGGGTCCGCCGGAGCCTGGACCCCGGAGCCGCCAGCATTTTGAAGGATAACCTTTCCTGGCACTTTCCCTTTCCATCGGCCAACACGACCCCCTGGCAGCTGGAAGGGGCCATCCAAGGTCTGAACGCGGCCGGGTTCACGGACCTTGTGGCCGTCCACAACAACACCGTCGTCACGGACCCCTTCAAAGGCGGACGGCTGAACAAGCTCGCGCCCATTTACCGGCGTTACGGTATACCGGAAAAATACAATTTCCTGCCCAAGGACATGTCCTGGGAGATCTACCGGCCCAAGGGCCGCATGCGGGCACTGGATCGCATCTACCCCGAAGGGATACGCATTCCCGACTTTTTTCACGGGAAGAATATCGTTCATCTGCCGACCGTAAAATGCCATATTTACACGACGACCACCGGTTCCATGAAGAATGCGTTCGGCGGACTCCTCAACACCCGGCGCCACTACACCCATTCGGTCATTCACCAAACCCTCGTGGACCTGCTGGTCATCCAGAGGGAAATCCACCCGGGGATCTTCACGGTCATGGACGGAACCCTCTGCGGCAACGGCGCCGGACCGCGCACGATGATCCCGGTTCAGAAGGACCTGATGATCGCCAGCGCCGATCCGGTCGCCATCGACGCGGTTTCGGCCAAGATCATGGGATTCGATCCCATGAAGATCGACTACATTCGCCTGGCCCATGAAGACGGGCTGGGCGTGGGCCGACCCGAAGCAATCGAAATCCGGGGGGAGGACATCTCGGGAATGAACTTCGGCTTTCGGGTGGGGGACAATCTGGCCAGCCGGATCGGGGATCTGTTATGGTTCGGTCCCCTGAAGGGGGTACAACGACTCTTTTTCCGGACACCGCTCGTCTATCTTTTCGTTTTCGGCTCGTATTTCTATCACGACCGGATCTGGTGGCCGTTCGTCGGCCGGCGCATCGTGGAGGTCATCCGGGAAAACACCGTCTGGGGGAAACTCTTTTCCGAGTACTGATTTTGAACCCGGGAAAGACCCCGGACCGCCTCGGCCTCACGCAAAAATGGCCGATCCCGGGGCGGACACTAACGATCGCCGGAATCCTGAACCCTTGACCTTTCGTTTTCCACCGCTTGATACCGGATCATCACGGGGCGTTCGATCAGATCGGATAAGGGACGAATTTCCAACCCCTTCTCTTCGATGGCCGTCAGGATCCTCGCCACCTCGTTTTGCCAGGATTGAAGAAGCGCGTCCTGCCGGGGTTTGACGTCATGGAGCATGACGATGTCGTCCGGCCTCAGACCGTTTAGGATCCGTGCGGACAGCCGCCGCAGCCGGCGGTTGCCCCGGTCCCCGGCCCGTTTGCTGAAATTGACGGTATACAGGCCCGTTTCCCGGAGGGCTCCGGCAAGCCGCGGGTTCGTGATGCCCACCGGCGGCCGGAACGCCAGGGGCCGGATCCCGAATGTCTGGAACACCGCTTGCGCGGCGGCGATCTCCCGGATCAACCGTTTGCGGCTCTTGAACATGACAAGGTTGTCATGGCTGTAAGAATGGTTTCCGATGGCATGGCCCCGGGAGAGAATCTCCCGGACGATGTCGGGGTGGCGTCGGGCCTTTTCTCCCGTAATGAAAAACGTCGCCGGCGCCCGGTGCCGGGCCAGCAAATCAAGGAGGATCCGGGTGGACACCGGGTCCGGGCCGTCGTCGAAGGTCAGCGCCACCGCCGGCAGGCCGGACCGGCCCCGGCTGATGATGGGAAGAAAAAAACCGAAACCGGGAAGAAACGGGGCCGCAACGCAGAGCACGACGAACGCGGCCAGGGGCAGTGCCGCAACCCTCGGATTTAATGGCAGCAGCAGGGCGGCCAGGGCGTAGGCGGCAATGCCGACCCGTTCGGCCAGGGACAATCCGGGTT
>JBJKPT010000322.1:0-5489 GCA_046706045.1 Desulfobacterales bacterium | reverse complement strand
GCACTGCTCGATGCCACCAAGAAGATCAAGGAGCTTTTTTCCGCTCATTCCTCGGCAGTCGATTTTTCCGACCTCGCCATCCCGCTCATGATGGTGGCCACCGATCTGGAGCGGGGCGAAAAGGTGGTTCTCGGCTCCGGCAGCCTGCTGGAGGGGCTGCGCGCCACCATGTCGGTACCGGGGCTTTTTGCACCGGCCCTGGTGAAAAACCGCTGGCTTGTCGACGGGGGGCTCGTGGATCCGGTGCCGGTGGGGGTGGCCCGGACCATGGGGGCGGACATCGTCATCGCCGTGGATCTCAACAGCGGGCTGATTTCGCGGCATCGTCACGCACCGCCGGCACCGGTCGCCGCGAAGAAAAACAATGATCACCATGAACCGAAGAACGAACTGGTGAAAAAACTGGCCGATTTTTATGCCTCCGCCGAGACGAGCTTCCGCAACCACATCGGCGATCGATTCCGAAAGGATCCGGCCACCCCGGACATCCTGGAGACGGTCATGAATTCCATCGGGATCATGCAGGAACGGATCACCCGCATCAACCTCGCCGTGGAACCGCCGGATATCCTGGTTCAACCCCGCCTGGGCGAATTGAAAATGATGGATTTCGACCAGGTGGAACACGTCATCCTGGAAGGCTACCTCGGTATGAAAGAAAAAATCGAAGACATCAAGGTCCTGATGGAACCGGCCTAGCACCGGGCAAGGACGGATGGAAAAATCGGAAAGGGGGGCTTTGCCGCAGGAAAAAGACCCCGGGGGAAAGATTCCGGATTTCGAAGTCGTTCGGCACATTTTCAGAAAATCAGACTCAAAAGGAGGAGGCCGATGAAGTCGATGGTTCTTACGTTGTCTCTCTTGGCCGCAGCCGGTATCTTGTTTGCCGGAAACGCCGTGTCGGCGATCGCAACCGGTGCCACGCTGGTGGAACAGCGGTGCACCGTGTGCCACAACACCGACCGGATCTGCAAACACATCGGGCATTTTTCCGCGGCCCAGTGGCACGCAACGGTCGACAAGATGGTCAAAAACGGGGCTCGGCTCGATCCCGCCGAGCAACGGAGCGTGGTCGACTATCTCTCCCGGCTCAAGGCGGCCGACGCGCCGTTTTGCAAGTAGTGGCGTATCCCATTGCGTCGAGTACCCCAGACGAGGGCTTGACGCCGATATCGGGTGAAAAGACTTTTTTATGATAGCTTCCAGTGTCAGGTACCACTATCCCCTTCCCCCGGTGCACGCCCATGCGGGCAAGCGAAAAGGCCTTTCCGAAGACATTTGAGGGAATGAAAATGGCAATCCTGCAATTATCCGGAAAGCGGCCGAAAGACCTTGGGGTCCGCGCCAAGATGCTGACGCCGTGCCCGCAGCGGCCGAACTGCGTGTCGAGTCAGGCCGATGCGGGGGATGCCCGGCACATTGCGCCGTTTTCGTTTTCGCCGACGGTGTCGGAAACGGTTGCGATGCTGGTGGAAATTCTCACCCGGATGAAAGGGGTGACCATCGTCACCCATTCGGAGGGGTATATCCACGCGGAGTGCAAAACGCGGATGGGGTTTGTGGACGACCTGGAATTTTACTGGCATCCGGAGGAGCGCGTTTGTCACGTGCGCTCGGCGTCGAGACGGGGGTATTCGGATTTTGGGAAAAACCGTCGCCGGGTCGAGGCGATACGGCGTCGATGTCTAGAAATAATTATCTGATATTATAAATAATTTAAGTCGTCGCCAAGCGTGGAAATCGCGAAAAAGGCATCCCCCGAGTGGATGGCGACGCCGGCTAACAGTGGGCGAGGGCCGTGGTCAGGGTTCGCATGTGGGCTTTTTCCGCCTGGGACAGGTCGAGCAAGGCGCTCCGGGCCACGGCATCTTCCGTGCCTTCGGCGATGACGCGGTATAGATCAAAGGCCGCGTATTCCATCCGAAGCGCCCATTCGATCACCATGGGACAGGGGGCGTCCGCCGCCGCGGCGATCCGGGAGAGGGCCTCCCCCACGCTCACGCCGCCCTCCAGGACGTTTCCGCTGACGGAAGCATAAAGCGCGTCAAAGTCCGGAAGTGAAGGCCGAAGCCGTTTCAGGTGATCGAAAACCGTGCGGGCGTGGGTGGTTTCGGCAGCCTGCAGTCTCCGGCAGACAGACGCAATGGCCGGGAGAGGATAACGCTCGGCCATTGCGGCGTAGAGGCCGGCCGCGGCTTTTTCCATGCCGAGGGCCGTGGTCATCAGGGCTTCGGGGTCATCGATGTTCTCGAAAGCGCGGATCCGGGGAAAATCGGCGACGGTTCGGCCTTCCCAGGCGAGGATGCCGCCCAGGAGGTTGCGGACCGGTCGTTGGGTGACCTCGGCCTCCGCCGTGAGGCTCGCCGCCGCCAGGGCCCGTCCGCCGGAGGCACAATAAAAAACCAGGTCCCGGTCATCGGGCAGTTCGAAAAGGCGCTCTTCCAGATCCGGCAGCGGCATGAGAATCGCCCCCGGGATGTGGCGGACCGCGTACTCGGCCGGCTGCCGAACGTCGATGAGAAGGTAGTCCCGCTCGTGCAGCGCTTGCCGCAGGCGTTGAAAGCCCTCAACGGAAATGGATTCGAAATCTTCGGTCATGGCAACGGTCTCCTTACCGGATGGACTTCGTCAACGAGGGTTATTTCATCTTGTTCGTTCATGGTTCGAAAGTATTTGGCTTAAAGCAATGCCGTTGGCTCAAGGGGATGGATTCTTCAAAAATCTCTTCGAAATCGAAATCGGGATCGCTGTCGAAATCGAAAATAAGCGCCATACCCCCCATGTTCGATCCCGATTTGGATACCGATTTCGATCCCGAAAGAGACATCCCAGCAGCAATGAAGGCTTGAGTTAATGGCATTGGACTTGACGTGTGAGGCCGGCGCCTGTTTCCGCTACGCGGGATGAGCCAGGAAAGGGGCGATGCCCAGATAGAGCCCGAAGCCGATCATGAATACTCCGCACAGAACCAGAATCCCGGCATACCAGCGCGGGTCCAGGCGGCGGAGTCCGAAAAAGGTCAGGATCGACACGGTGAGGTACCAGATGAGGTCTCCGGCCTCGTGTCCGAAGAAAAACGCCACCAACCGGGGCCAGTGGGCGACGGTCACCTCGAACTGCACCATGACGGCAAAGCCGATGGTCGCCCACCAGACCCACCAGTAGGGGTTGGCTATGGAGACCAGTGCCCCGCCGATCACCGGGTTCCGGAGGGCGCCGCGTCTTCCGGAAGCCGCGGCCGCCGCCGCGGGATCGGGGACCCGGGCCTTGCGGACATCGTAGAGAATGCCGGCCCCGAAGGCAATGAGCAGCAGACCGCCGATCACCCCGATGCCCCGGACCACCGCCGGGGCCTTGAGGAAAAAGGACAGTCCGAACATCAGTCCCAGGATGATCAGGGCCTCGATGAGCGCATGGCCGGCGATTACCCACAGGCCGGTGAGATAGCCCCGGGGGGGTGCGGAGGATCGGGCGATGGTGTAGGTAAGCAGCGGCCCCGGGGCCATGGCACCGGTCAGCGCCACGAGGAAACTGAACCCGAAAAGGATGCTCAGCGTGGAATACGCGGGCATGGTGGCGTTTCCCTGGATGACTCGGATCAAAATTGGTTTTTTCGGACGAAATCCGCTACCGGCGGGCGCTCGGGTGCTTTCCCGACTTTTGCCGGATAGCCCATGGGAATCTGGGTGACCAGCTCGTGGGTGTCCGGGACATTCAGGATCCGCGCGGCCCGGTCCTGGTCGAAAAGGCCCACGATGACCGTTCCCAGGCCGAAATGGTGGGCCGCGAGGCAAAGGGTCTGGGCGGCCAACCCCAGGTCGAAGAGAAGCCAGTCGCCGAACTTCGTGGTGACCTTGCCGTCGTAGTACCCGGAACGCTCCCGGCGGCCGCAAACGGCGAGCACCACGGGCGCGGCCGTGATGGCCTTGGTGGCCGGGTTCTTCGGCGCGATGGTTTCCTGGAGGGCCGCCTTGATCCCCGCGTCCTCGACCACGACGATGTCCCAGCACTGGGTGTTCGCCCAGGAAGGCGACCAGCGGACCGCCTCCAACACGGCCTCCAGGGTTTCCCGGGGGATGGGGCGTTCTTCGTAGCGCCGGATGCTGCGGCGACCCTGCACCAAATCCATGAATGGTTCCACGCGTTCTCCTTTCGAGTTCAAACCAGATCGGCGATGGCCGCCTCCGCGTCGGCGAAGCGGAACGCGAACCCGGCCGTTGTCAGCCGCCGGGGCGCGACCCGCTGGCTTTGGAGCAGGGTGTCGGCGAATTCGCCCAGCATCATGCGCAGCATGAAGCCCGGTGCCGGCACGACGGCCGGCCGCTTGAGGCAGCGTCCCATGAGGCGGGCGAAGGCGCCCTGCCGGATCGGCTCCGGTGCCGTGAAATTGAACGGACCGTCGAGGTCCTTTCGCCGGAGCAGGAACTCGACGGCGGCGGTGAGATCCTCCATGTGGATCCAGGAAAACCATTGCCGCCCGTTTCCCACCGGACCGCCGAGGCCGGAACGGAACGCCGGCACCATCTTGGCCATGGCGCCGCCGTCCGGGCCCAGCACCACCCCGAACCGGGTTTGGAGCACCCGGACCCCCTTGGCCGTGGCGGCAACGGCCGCCGCCTCCCAGTCCGCGGCGATCCCGGCCAGAAAATCGCTTCCGGCGGGTGCGTCTTCATCCAGCACCGTCTCGCCCCCGTCGCCGTAGTAGCCGATGGCCGAGGCGCTCACCAGGGTCCGCTCCCCGTCTCGGGGCATGGCCTCGACCAAGAGACGGGTGCACCGGACGCGGCTTTCACGGATTTCCTCTTTGTAGCGGCGGTTCCAGCGCCGGAAAATGGACGCGCCGGCCAGGTTGATCACCGCGTCCACGTCGGCCACAGCCGACTGCCAATCGCCCGGCCGGCCGGTGTCGGCGGACCGGTAGCGGAAGTTTCCCTGCCCGGGCGGGTCCATCACGGGCCGCCGGCCGACGGCGATCACGGCTTCGCCTTGTTCGAGGAAATGCCGGCACAGACGGCGGCCGACGAACCCGGACCCCCCGGTGATCAGAATCTTCATGATCGCACCTCTCTAACCATCGGCGATGCCGCGGCGCCCCGGATCGGGGCGGCGGTTCAGGAAATGTTGAAATTTCCCGACTCGATGTAGGGGACGTCCTCGGCTTCGATGGCGTGCAAAATGCCCTTGTTCAGCCGGCGCTTCATCTCGGCGACGATGGCGCGGCGCTTGGTCAATCCCTTGGCAAAGGCGAGGGCCTGGGGCATGAGTTCACCCTGGGGGTAGGCCCCGCGCACGATGTGGTGGGCCATGGCCTCGTCGGCCGTGAGACGGCAGCCGGTCAGCTGCATTTCCCTCATCATGTATTCCGGGATCGTCTTGGCCAGAAGGGCGTTCATCCCCGGAAGAAAGGGGATGCCGAGTTCGACCTCCGGAAAGCAGAAATACCCGCGGTCCGAACGCATGAACCGGAAATCGAAGGCGCAGCTCAGGAT
>JBJKPT010000321.1:0-5610 GCA_046706045.1 Desulfobacterales bacterium | reverse complement strand
CATGATGAGCGTCTCGCACGGCTTGTGGAAACCCTTCGCCATACGGCCGCCGACATTTTCCAGGTTCCCTACCGCCCGCTTCACAAGGAAGATGCCCTTGAAATCAAGAGAAGGCCGTATTGGGTCTTAAACACCTGGAACACCGATCTGCTGCCGATTCTCAAATCCATGGACCAGCGCCTCGACGAGCTGGTGCGGCGAAACGTCGAAAACATCCGCTGGTCCATGCTCCAGAACCTCAATGTGTCGTTTGCGCATTTTGCCACCCGGATCAAGGAGCGTCTGGCGGAAACCGTGACCGCCACCAAGGGGGCCATGGAAGCGGCCGGCGAACGCCGCCGGGCCCATGGCGGCAGCATCGCCGGGGAACTTGCCGGCCTGGAAGCCCAGATCGCGTCCCTGGAAGGTTTGAAGGCGGAACTCGTCGCCCTGAGGGGAAATGGCAACCCGGGGCCGGAAAACCGATGTCGCGCTCGCGGGATCGCTTCCCCCGATGCAACGAATGGCGATTCTTGAAGGCAGCGAGGCAAACGGGGCGCGGTCGCCGGGTATCCGGAAGCCCGTGCCCAATTTTGTTTCCGAATGGACCCGATCACTCTCCCGAACGGAGAAGGGGAAACCTCCCTCTCCGCGCCCGCTCGCTGAGGGAGAGTGCCAGGGGAAAAACGAATGGGAATCCTGCCGGGCGGCCAAACGCAACCCCACGCGCCCGCTCTCCGGAAACCATGATCGATGCGGGTTATCGAAGAAATGCCCGTAAGAGGAGGTAGCCACCATGTCAACGATCAAGGCGTTATCCGCCATGGAAATCCTCGATTCGCGCGGCAACCCGACGGTCCGGGCGTTTTGCAGCCTGGACAACGGTGTCCGCGTGTCCGCCTCGGTGCCCTCGGGTGCCTCGACCGGAGTAAACGAAGCCGTCGAGCTGCGTGATGGCGATGGCAAGCGATTCAACGGCAAGGGGGTCCTCACGGCCGTCAAAAACATCAACGAACGGATTGCACCGAACGTTATCGGGCTGAATCCGGCCCGCCAGGCCCAAATCGACCGGTTGATGATCGAGCTGGACGGCACCTCCGACAAAGGCAAACTGGGGGCCAACGCCATCCTCGCGGTTTCCATGGCGGCGGCGCGCGCGGCGGCGGCATCCGCCGGGCTGCCACTTTACGCCTACCTTGGCGGCCCGGGCGCCGTGCACCTGCCCGTGCCGCAGATGAACATTCTAAACGGCGGAAAACATGCCGAGAACAGCGTGGACTTCCAGGAAGTCATGGTCATGCCGGTCGGAGCCCGGTGCTTTGCCGAAGCCCTGCGCTATGGGGCGGAAACCTTTCATGCCCTGAAAAAAATACTGGCTCAAAAAGGCTATGCCACCGGCGTCGGCGACGAGGGGGGATTCGCCCCGAACCTGAAAAGCAACGAAGAAGCTTGCGAACGGATCGTCGAGGCCATCGCGGCCGCCGGCTATGAACCGGGCCGGGATGTGGCCATTGCCCTGGACCCGGCGGCCAGCTCATTCCATGCGACGGAAGGCTACCACCTGGCCAAGTCCGGACAAGGCTTCAAAACCAGCGAGGAAATGACCCGTCTCTATTCGGGATGGATCGACAAGTACCCGATCGTTTCCATCGAGGACGGGCTGGCGGAAAACGACTGGGACGGCTTCCGGGCGCACACGGCCGCCCTGGGCGACAAGGTCCAGATCGTCGGAGACGACATCTACGTCACCAACACGACGTTCATCGACCGCGGCATCCGGGAAAAATCCACCAACGCCGTCCTGATCAAACTCAACCAGATCGGCACGGTAACGGAAACCATCCAGGCCATCGAACGGTGTCGCAAAGCCGGTTGGGGATTCGTCATATCGCACCGCTCCGGTGAGACCGAGGACGCCTTCATGGCCGATTTCGCCGTGGCCATGGGCGGCGGGCAAATCAAGAGCGGTTCGGCCTGCCGCAGCGAGCGCATCGCCAAGTACAACCGATTGTTGGAAATCGAGGCCGAACTGGGCAACGCGGCGATTTTCACCAATCCCCTGAGGTGAACCCCGTGCCGCGGCTCTACGGCAGGCAAACCGTCGTGAGGAATCTGGCCGAGCGCTTGCGGGCCGGCGAAACCGTCTTGTTTTACGGCCCCGTGGGCAGCGGCAAGAGCACCGCCCTCGACCGGCTGGCCTACTACACCGGAAAGCAACACCGGCCGTACGGATTTTGCCGCCCAACCCGGTCGCTGCGGGACATTACCGAGGCCCTGCTTGCCGCCTACCCGGACATCCGGCATGAGGGCCGGACCCAGCGGCAGATCCGCCACGACCTGTCCTCTGCGATCGAAAATCGGCCGGGAACGCTCTTGCTCGACCACTTCTCGGATGTCGGCACTCAGCTCAAAGGGTATTTGCGCTCCCTGCGCGGCACCGGCCTTGGCGTGCTCTGGGTCGCCGATGCGGAGACACCCCGGGACCATGAGCGCTTGCGCGCCATGCGCCTTGCCTATCAGGAAATCAACATCCCGCCGCTTCCGAGCCGCATCATGCACCGTATCCTGGCCGATCGCCTTGCGGCCGCCGGACCGCTGCCGTTTTCTTTGCCGGAAACCGACCGAATCGCCCTGATCCGGATGGCCCGCGGCCGCCCGGGATGGATCGTCATGATCTGCGATCTTTTGCGCCGCCCCCGTTTTTGGGACGACGGCAGGGTGCTGAAAGCCCCCCTCAAGGCCGAGATCATCTCCAAGATCGCGGGCATGTATTTTCACGGTCCGGAGGGAATGGCGTAACTCGTGAACAAGATGAATGGACCGGATCTTAGAGAGTGTCCGTCCCAGGATAGGCAATAGAGAGGAAATCGCCCATGTTACGATTTGAGCAGGAGACATTTCATTCCCGGATCGTGCTGCCGAACGGCACACTCACCGATCGGCCCATCGAGGTTCGCACCCATCCCATCACGGGCCACACCTGCCGGATCACTTACAGCCGCGGCCAGGAACGCGAACCGGCCACCGAGTCCCTGCCCGAGCCGCCGCCTTTCGCTGCCGAACGGGATACGTGCCCTTTCTGCAGCGCCCGGATTGCCACCCACACGCCGCGGCTACCGCCCGAATTGTGTCCGCAAGGACGCATGATCCGGGGGACCTCCACGCTTTTTCCCAACCTGTTTCCCTACGGCCGGTATTCCGCCGTCAGTCTTTTTGATGACGATCACTTCGTGGAGATCGGTACGGCACGCCTGCAATCCTACGTGGACAGCTTCCTGAACTGCCGGGACTACCTGCTGAAAATCCTCTCCCACGATCCGGCGGCCGTCTTCATGGCGATCACCCAGAACCACCTCCCCTCGGCCGGTGGATCGCTGCTTCACCCCCACTTGCAGGTGCAGGCCGACCGGGTGGCGGCAAACCACCAGCGCCGCCTGCAGGCCCGCGCGGCCGACTACCGTCGGAAAACCGGTTCGCGTATCTTTTCCGATTACCTTGCCTGTGAAGCCGAGGCCGGCAAGCGGTGCATCGGCGCTACCGGCCCTTGGCAATGGCTGGCGGCATTCGCCCCCGAGGGTTTTTTTGAAATTTGGGGTATTCTGCCGGGCGTTTCATCACTGAGACACGTATCCGACGATACCTGGCGGGACCTGGCCCAGGGGGTCTTGAACGCACAAAAATTCTACCGCAGCCTCGGCCGCAACGGCTACAACCTCGGGCTGCTTTTTCTGGAGGAGGGCTCCGACGACGTGGAGCTTCGGGTGGTGCTCACCGCGCGCAGCAATTACGCCCCGTGGGTGCGCAGCGATTTTACCGGTTTCGAAGTGATGCTGGGCGATATGGCCACGTTTTCATCTCCGGAATCGACCGCCGAAAAAGCCCGCCTTTTTTGGTAGATTTATTCAAGTGGAAACGATCGCGTCGACCTCAGAACAGGTTCCCGGCCTTTCCCGGCTTCGGCAGTACGCCCGTACCAAACACGCCATTGCCTGCCAGATCCGGGACCTGATGGCGTTTTTCCAAAAGAACGTCGGAGAGCGCGAAGCCGAGGCGTGCCGGCAACTGATGGTCAAGCTTGCAGAAGACCGGTTTGTGCTGGCCGTGGTCGGCCAGTTCAAACGGGGGA
This sequence comes from Desulfobacterales bacterium, assembly GCA_046706045.1. Taxonomy (GTDB): domain Bacteria; phylum Desulfobacterota; class Desulfobacteria; order Desulfobacterales; family JBDRRP01; genus JBJKPT01. Next base: position 1,505 of record JBJKPT010000321.1, on the reverse strand, counting down.
AAAGCTCGCTGATGAATGCCATCATCGGGCGGGATGTTCTGCCGACCGGCATGCTTCCACTGACATCGGCCATAACGATCCTTAAATACGGCCCGCAAGACCGATTGACGATTCTCAGAGGCGGTTTTTCCCACCTCGAACAAGTCCCGGTCTCACGTCTTGCCGAGTTTGTGACCGAATCGGGAAATCCCGGGAACACGAAGCGGGTGACGTGCGCATCTCTGGAGCTCCCCTCACGGTTTCTTCGCAGGGGTCTGGAATTCGTGGACACCCCGGGCATCGGGTCCATCATCGAAGCCAATACGGCAACAACCTACGGATTTTTGCCGCAAAGCGACGCCGTGATCTTTGTGACCGGTCCGGATGCACCGTTCACCGAAGCGGAGACCGAATTTCTGAAGCACATTCGTGCGCACGTGCGAAAGATTTTCTTTGTGGTCAACAAGATCGATCTATCCGGGGAAACGGACCGGCAAGCGATCCTTGATTTCATATCCGGAATGCTCAGGCGGGAAACGGAGGCCGAGAATATCCGGGTTTTCCCGGTTTCTTCCGCCTTGGCCTTGAAATCGAAGCGCTCCGGAACCAACGAGGAATACGCCAAGAGCGGCTTGAACGCGCTGCAGGAAGCGTTGTCCGAGTTCCTTTTAAAGGAGAAAAGCGCTACGTTTCTGGTTTCGATTCTGGACCGGGCGATCCAGGCGGCAAACAACGCGTCGCGCGAATGGCGTCTTTTCAAGGCGGCGGGAGAAGTCTCTCCGGAAGAAACGGTGACCCTGAAAGAATGCTTTGAGTCCTTGAGAAAGGCCCGTGGCAAATCACTCGATGCCTCACGAATGCGGGTCATGTCATGGGCAGAGGAGAACATGTCGTCGCAGGTCGGATCGTTTCTTGACGGCGAAACCCGTCTGCTTCTCATGGAAACCCATAAAACGCTCTCCCGCCGACGATGGAAACCTTCTTTCATGACGGCTCAGGAGGTCGCACGGCGCGTATTGCCGCAGTTCACGAAAAGGCTCGAGGAATGGGCGGCGCGTCATCACGAACGGTTTGATTCCCGGATTTTTGATGTAATGGATCGGGAATGGTCGGGGCTTTCGCACGAATTGCACCGGATCCCCATTGTGACCGCGAAGGTTTTCAAATCCTCGGACGAAGAGACGTCTTCCACCGAAGCGCGTGATCCGTGCCCCATCGACCCAGTGTTGGCACGACCGGATTTTGGCGATATCGGATGGGCCCCCCGGATACCGTTTCCGCAGGCGTGGTTGCCCGTGTGCGCTGTCAGGCCGTTTCTCGAAAACCGGCTGGCATCGGGGATGGAAAGGCTCGCCGGCCTCTGCGCGGATCGTCTCCACGGCATCGTGTCGAGTGCCGTTCGCGAGGCAATGGATCGGGTGGGTGCGGAAATCGAAAGGCGAGCCGAGGCTGTTGAATCCCGTATTGCGCAAGCCACGGAAGGCAAGCGGCGATCAAAGACCATCGACGGGCATTGGCGGATTTCG
>JBJKPT010000320.1:0-2038 GCA_046706045.1 Desulfobacterales bacterium | reverse complement strand
GCCATGTCCGAGAAGACGGAATGGGGCGGACAGGGCATGCCCAAATCCGTGGCCATGGCGGCAAGCGACTATTTTGTCGGCGCCAACTTCTCCTTCATGATGTATCCGGGGCTTACCCACGGTGCCGGGAAACTCATCGAAACCTTCGGTACGCCGAAACAAAAAGACCTGTTTTTGAAAAACATGTACACCGGCAAATGGACCGGTACCATGGTCTTGACCGAGCCCGAAGCCGGCTCCGACGTCGGAGCCCTGACCACCACGGCCGCTAAAAACGACGACGGCACCTACACCATCACGGGCAACAAAATCTTCATCTCGGGCGGCGAACACGATCTGGCCGAGAACATCATCCATCCGGTGCTTGCCCGCATCGAAGGCGCACCGGCCGGAACCAAGGGCATCTCCCTTTTCCTCGTCCCGAAGTATTGGGTCCGTGACGATGGCAGCCTCGGAGAGTTCAACGACGTGGTCTGCACCGGCATCGAAGAAAAAATGGGAATCCACGGAAACGCCACATGCAGCCTGACACTGGGCGGAAAAGGCAAGTGCCGGGGGACCCTCTTGGGAGAAGAAAACAAGGGCATGCGGGCCATGTTTCTGATGATGAACGAGGCGCGCCTGCTGGTCGGCCTCCAGGGGTTTGCCTGCGCATCGTCGAGTTACCTGAACGCCTTGAACTACGCCCGGGAACGGCGGCAAGGCAAAAACCTGCTCAGCATGTTCGACAGCAACGCCCCGTCGGTGCCGATCATTCAACATCCGGACGTCCGCCGGACGCTGATCGGCATGAAAGCCTACGTGGAAGGCATCCGGTCACTGCTCTACTATACAGCCTTGTGCGAAGACAAAATCCACGTGACCGACGACGACGCCGAAAAGCAAAAATGGCAGGGCATCATCGATGTCCTGATCCCGGTCTGCAAGGGCTACGTCACGGACCGGGCCTTCGAGATCTGCAGTCAGGGCATGCAGGTCTATGGCGGATACGGATACATCAAGGAGTTCCCCCAGGAACAACTCCTTCGCGATTGCCGGATCACGATGATCTACGAGGGGACCAACGGGATCCAGGCCATGGACCTTCTGGGGCGCAAACTCGGCATGAACCAGGGCAAGCCGGTCATGGATCTCATGGGCGAGGTGCAGAAAACAATCGCCGCCGCCAAAGAAATCGACGCCACCAGGGCACTTGCGGCGGAAGTCGAAAAAATCCTCAACAAGCTGGGCGAGGCCGCCATGCACATGGGCGCGACGGCCATGAGCGAAAAGGTGTTGAACGCCTTTGCTTTTGCCCATCCCTTCCTGGAAGCGACCGGCGACGTCATCATGGCCTGGATGCTTTTGTGGCGGGCCGTGGTGGCCGCCCGGAAAATCGCCGACGGCGCCAAAAAAAAAGACGTCGCCTTTTACGAAGGACAGATCAAATCCATGGAGTATTTTGCCTATTCGGTGCTGCCGATCACCTTCGGCAAGATGAAGGCGATCCTCAACACCAACGGCGCAGCCGTTGAAATCACCGAAGACGGGTTCGGTGGAAAATAGCGAGCATCCATCCCCAAACGGCCCTTTTACGCGATTTCCGCGTTGGCCGATCGATTGGAATCCTCGAACTATCCCACGCTATTCCTCCGGTTCCAATCGTCCGTCCGCCTTGACCTCACGCAACATTGCCGATCCCGGGATGAACACTAAATATTTTCTCTTGAACAGGCGGATTTGGCCGACGCCCAGCGCCGGTCCAGGTCCTTGCGACCGACGGTGTCGATGCGCTTTCCTTCGGAATCGAGCTGCGCTTCCATGCAGCGAAATCGCGCCTCAAATTTTCGTGTCGCCGCCCGAAGCGCGTTTTCCGGATGAAACGCCGCAAACCGGGCCACGTTGACCAGGGTGAAGAGCACATCGCCGAACTCGAGAGGCATCTCCCGGGTTCGTTCCGGACTTTGCCCCGATTCCAGGGCCTTTTTGAATTCGGCCCATTCCTCACCCACATTGGCCATGAACCCGTCCATGTCATCCAAGAGACACCCGCCTTTGG
>JBJKPT010000319.1:0-2353 GCA_046706045.1 Desulfobacterales bacterium | reverse complement strand
GCGGCCGTCGAATTGTTGCAGGTCGTGGGCGTCCTGCCGGGATTCGGTTTGAGCGAGATCAGCTTTCCCATCGGGGTGGGGGGCATGTTGATTGTTTTGTCCCTCAATCTTGCCGACCAGTTGCGCATCCGGGAAATGCAACGGGTGCAAATGTTCGATGCCGTGATCTCTTCCGAAAAGCGCTACCGGGGGATTTTCGAAAACGCCAACGAGGGCATCTTTCAGACGACCCCCGGCGGCCGTATCGTGGCCGCGAACCCGGCCCTCATCCGCCTTCTCGGGTATGCCTCGCCGAAGGAATTTTTTCTTGCCATTACCGATCCGGCCGAACAGTTGGTGATCGATCCCGATGAGCGCGAGCGGTTGATCCACGCCATCCGGACGCCCAGGGGCATCCAGGGGGTCACGCTGCGCGTGCGCCGCAAGGACGCCATGATCCTCCACCTGTCGGTGAGTTTCTGGCCCATTACGGATGCCGAAGGCAAGTTGCAGCACTTCCAGGGCATCGTTCACGATATCACCCGCCTGAAGCGGGTTGAGGAAAATCTGATCGATACCAAGGTCGCCCTGGAAAACCGCGTCGAAGAAAATACCCAGGAACTGGCGCTGACCAACGTTCGGCTGAAAGCGGAGATCCGGGAGCGGAAGGTCACCGAGGTCGCCTTGCGGAAAAGCGAGCAGCGCTATCGCACCATCCTGGAAAACATCGACGATGCCTACTACGAGGTCGATCTCGCGGGGAATCTGATTTTTTTTAACGATGCCCTCTGCCGCCTGTCCGGATTCGAGCGAAGCGAGCTGGTGGGCATGAACAACCGGCAGCTGATGGCGCCGGGAGCCTCCCGGGATGTCTTCAATGTGTTCAACAAGGTGTTTTTGACCGGGAGCACCGACAAGCTGATCGTTTATGAGATGATCGGCAAATACGGGCAGCGGATCAGCATCGAACTGTCGGTGGCCCTGCTGAGAAACGAAAACGGCCAGCCCATCGGATTTCATGGCATCGCCCGGGACATCACCCAACGGAAAATCGATGAACGGGAGCTGAAAACGGCGCGGGATGCCGCCGAAGCCGCCAATGCGGCCAAGAGTCAATTTTTGGCCAACATGAGTCACGAAATCCGGACCCCGATGAACGGGATCCTGGGCATGACGGAACTCCTGGGGGAAACGGCGATCGATGACCGTCAGCGCGAGTACGTGGGCATTATCAAGACCTCGGCGACCATCCTTCTGGATTTGATCAACGACATCCTCGATTTTTCCAAGATCGAGGCGGGGAAGCTTCGCATCGAGCGGATTCCTTTTTCTCTCAATCAGGTCATCGACGATGTCGTTTCGACGTTTGCCGGCCGTCAGCCGGAAAAGGAGATCGAATTCGTCGTCGATGTCGACAGCGCCCTGCCCGATCGCCTCATGGGCGATCCATTGCGTCTTCGGCAAATCCTGATCAATCTGATCAGCAATGCCTTCAAATTCACCGATACCGGCGAAATCGTGGTTTCGGTCACCGGCCGTCGAGCCGACCGTCGCATCGTCGAGTTGCTCTTTTGTATCCGGGATACGGGAAGAGGCATTTCGTCGGGGTTCCACGACAAACTTTTCGAGGCGTTTTCCCAGGCCGATGGCTCGACAACCCGCCGATTCGGGGGCACGGGCCTGGGACTCGCCATCTGCCGGCAACTCGTGACCATGATGAACGGCCGCATTTGGGTCTCCAGCACGCCGGGGCAGGGCAGCCGGTTTTTTTTCCGCCTCCCGGCTGCCCTGGATCCGGCGGACGGCACCGCGCCGAACCCGGCGCCAGAAGCCTGGTCCGGCCGGCGGGTTCTGGTGGTCGATGACAATCGCACGGCCCGCCGGGTGGTCTCGGGGATGCTTGAAAACTTCGGGCTGGACGTGCGCGCGGCGGGATCGGTTGCCGATGCATCGACCATGATCGATGCGCCGGGATCGGAAAAACCCTCGATTGTTTTGATCGACGGGGGGCTGATGATCGAGCCCGTCGGATTCGACCGTTTGGTGCGGTCATGGTCGGCGGCGGACGTCGGGATGATCGTCATGGGCGGCGTCAAGCGGGTCTCCCCGTGGTCGAACGACCGGTTCGGAGATCTGGCGTTCGTTGAAAAACCGATTCTGGCCGAGCACCTGCGAGCCGTCCTGGCAACGTGTCTCGGCGGTGGGCAGGGCCCGCGCGCGAAAGGCCCGGATCCGGGCGAGGCACCGTTTTCCCTATCCGGTATCCGGGTTCTGGCGGCCGAAGACAATCCGGTCACCCAGCGTGTGATCCAGGAGATTCTCCGACAGAGCGGGGCGGATGTCGATGTGGTTCCCGACGGTCTGGAAGCCTGCC
>JBJKPT010000318.1:0-8921 GCA_046706045.1 Desulfobacterales bacterium | reverse complement strand
CAGGCCTATGCGGATTTGTTGGCGGCCGCCGCGCATCGGGCGCCCGAACAGTGGTACCATTTCGAGCCGTTTCTCGGCGCATTGCCCGCCGGGACCGAACGGCTTTGAATTGACCGGGAATTATAGTATAGGTCCGGAACCGGTTTTCCCTGCGCCAGGAGAGATATTTGGCCATGACACGCGATGAGATCCAATCGGCCATTTTAAACATTTTTGCCCGTCAGTTTGAAATCGAGGATCCGGAGCCGGATGCAAATCTGCGGGAGGCCTACGAATTCGACAGCATCGATGCCATCGACCTGCTTCGGGAAATCGAGGTCCTGCTCGGTTCGGAACTCACCCGCGACGAGAAGGAATCGGCCATGGAGATCCGCACCATTTCCCAGATCGTGGATTACGTCGTCGAACTCGCCCGCAAACGGGGCCGATGACCCCAAAAACCCTTGCCGGCCAGCCCCATCATGCCGGCGGAATCGGATGCACCCCCCATGGAACGACGCGTCGTCATCACCCAGTGCGCGGCCATCACACCGATTGGCCATACCCGCGAGGAGATTCTGCGCCATCTTGTCGACGGCCTTTCCGGTGTCGGCCGGCTCCGGGAGGACGGATTGCTCACGGCCCACATCCATTCCCGGGTATTCGGCACGGTGGACTACCCCATCGCGTACGACTTCAAGCGCCGGGATCGAAAAACCATGGGGCCGGTCTCCTACTACGCCTGCCAGGTGGCCAAGGAGGTCTTTGACGGGGCAGGGCTCGACCCGTCCCTTTTCGGCTCCGGGCGGCTGGGGGTCGCCTTCGGATCCACCCACGGCAGCCCCACGGTGCAGCGGCAGATCTACAAAGAATTTTTCAACGAGTCCGAAGCGGCTTTCAATTCCGTGGGTGCGGTCGATTACCTGAAATCCATGGTGCACACCACGGCGGTCAACATCACCAAGATGTTCGGAATCACCGGCCGGGTCATCTCCTCGTCCACGGCCTGCACCACCGCCAGCCAATCCATCGGGTATGGCTACGAGGCGATCAAGTTCGGCATGCAGGACGTCTTGCTCTGCGGCGGCGCCGACGAATACGACACCACGACGGTGGCGGTCTTCGATAACCTCCTCGCCTGCTCGACCCGTTACAACGAGACCCCCGGCCGCACGCCGCGGCCCTTCGACCGGGACCGGGACGGCCTGGTCGTCGGGGAGGGGGCCGGTGCCGTGCTTCTGGAAGAATACGCGTTCGCTCGCAAACGGGGCGCCACGATCCTGGGCGAAATCATCGGGTTTTCCTGCAACAACAACGGCGGCGACCTGATCCTGCCCAATACCGACGGGATCGCCCTGACGATCCGCGCGGCGCTTGATAACGCCCGGATCCATCCCGATGATGTGGACTTTATCAGCGCCCACGCCACGGCGACAAAGATGGGCGATGTCGTCGAGGCCCAGGCCCTTTCCGGAATCTACGGTGCCCGGCCTTTCGTGACCGGCCTCAAGAGCTACATGGGCCATACCATGGGCTCCTGCGGCGCCATCGAAACCATCCTGACCCTTTACATGATGGCGGAAGGCTTCATCGCGCCGACGTTGAACCTCGACCGGATCGATCCGAGATGTGCCATGATCCGACATGTCCAGCGGCTCACCGAGACGGATATTCGCATCGCGGCGGTTCAAAACTTTGCTTTCGGCGGTGTCAACACCTGCCTGTTTTTAAAAGCCTTCAAAGGCTGATGCCGAAGGCGGAAACCGGGTCTCGGAGCGACGGTTGCCCGTTTCGCCGGGCCGGGTCCCGGCCCGTGATGCGCAGGTCGAAACGGACACCGCGGGCGAAAATCGTTCCTTTAGGTAATGTCCATCCCAGGATCGGCAATTTTGCGTGAGGTCAAGGCGGCCGGATGATTGGAACCGGAGGAATAGCGCGGCTATTTCGAGGATTCCAATCGGTCGGCCAACGCAGACATCGCGGAAAAGGGCCATTCTGGGATGGACACTAGGTAGCGACAGGGATCGGCGATGAATCCAACGGAAACCGTAACGCGCCCGTCCTCGGCGCGCCGGCTCTACGACGGCGCCGTCACCGTGCTCCTGTGGTCCTATTTTACCGCCGGGTTTGCGGTGTGCTTCGCACCGTTTTACTTCTGGGCCTGCCTCTTTTCAAAAAATACGGCCCAGGCCTTTCAAAGGCTGAACAGCCGGTTTTACAAGGGGCTCTTCTGGATCATACGAAAAACGATGCCTGCCCACCGATGGGAGATTTCTCCGGAGGTTGCCGGCCTGCGGGGCGCCGTGATCGTCTGCAACCACGTTTCGTACCTGGATCCGATCCTTTTGATTGCCCTTTACGAAAAACATAAAACCATCGTCAAAGGCCGGCTTTTCGCCATCCCGATCTTCGGCCGGGTGCTCTCCCGGTCCGGGTACATCCCGTCGCCCGCGGGCCCCCGGTTCGCCGGCCGGATGATCCGGGAGATCGAAGGCATGGATGCCTTTCTGGCCGACGGCGGCAACCTCTTCATCTTCCCCGAGGGGACCCGCAGCCGCTCCGGCAGCCTCGGCGCCCTCAACCCGGGGGCCGTCAAGATCGCCCGGCGATGCCGGACGCCCATCCATGTTCTTCGGATTCAAAACACGGATCGGCTGTATCCGCCCGGGCGGATGAGCTTTTCTTCCCTCGGACCGAACCGGATCGCCTTGAAACGGGTCGGCCGGGTCGATACCCACACGAACGGCCGGGCCAGGGCGCCGGTCGAGGTGATGACGGCCGTTTGTGCCCTGCTCGCGCCGGATTCGAACGAATCGCCCGCTTGAGCGGAAAATCGATGCAAATCGGTATCGAATTCCAATTTCGACTCCGATCCCGATTTCGATAAAAGCAACCTTCATCCGTCGATAGGAAGGTGCGCCAACGGCCGCCCCCCATGAACCGAGCCAGCGAGGACCCATGAACATACTCCTGCTTTCCATGCCGGACATCGCGCCGGTGATCATGCACGAATCCGCCTTTCACATGCCTAGCCTCGGCATCGCCAGTCTCGGCGCCAACATCGATGCCGAAGGCCACGCCGTGCAGATCGTCGACCTGATCCGCAAACGCCGTCATTTGAAGCGGCACATGACCGAAATCCTGAAAAAATTTCAGCCCGATCTCGTCGGATTGTCGACCATGACCTGGCAGTACGCCACCTGCCTGAAGCTGATCCGGCTCATCCGGCGCAAGCGCCCCGGGGCCGCCATCGTCATCGGCGGGTATCATCCGACCCTGATGTATGAAGACATCGCCGCTTCCGAAGAAGCCGATTTGATCGACTTCATGATTCGCGGCGAAGGGGAAGAGGCGTTTCGCCGGCTGGTGAATGCCCTGAACGGAAACGACCGCATCGAGGAGATCCCCTCGCTTTCCTTCCGCACGGCAGCCGGATTTGTCCACAACCCCAGGGGCGAACTCCTCGATCTTTCCCGGTTGAAGCCCCCCATCCGGGACAAACGGCGCCTGACCTGGGGATACCACATCATGAACCGCAGCGTGGAAGTGATGGAAACCTCCCGGGGATGCACGCGAAACTGTAATTTTTGCAGCATCCGCCACATGTACGGCCGGGCGTTCCGTACATTTCCCATCGAGCGGGTCCTGGCCGACATCGACGACATCTACCACAACCGGAAGGTGCGCTGGATCTTTGTTTCCGACGACAACCTCGTGCTCGACGCCGACCGGGTCATCCGGCTCTGCGATGCGATTCTCGCCAGAGGCTATCGCGGGCTCAACTTCGTGGTGCAGGCCGACTGCGTCACCATGGCCCGAAACGAGCCCATGGTAAAGAAGATGGCCGCCGCCGGATTCCGGACGGTCTTTCTGGGGATTGAAAACGCCTCGCGGAAAAACCTGCAGGCCGCCCGCAAGGGCGATATTCTTTCGGCCTCCAAACAGGCCGTGGCCAATTGCCACAAGTACGGAATCATGATCGTGGGCGGCATGATTTTCGGTTTTCCGGACGACGAAGAAATCGACATCATCGAAAACTACCGCTTTCTCAAATCCACCGACGTGGACACGTCCTACTGCCAGATCCTCACCCCCTACCCAAAGACCGGCATCCGCCAGCACCTCCTCGAGGAGGGACTCGTCACCAACCCCTTCGACTACACCCGGTATAACGGCATGTGGGCCAACGTGCGGACCCGGCATCTGGACGCCGACACCCTTCAGTACCTGGTCTGGTATCACCGCCAAAAGGTCATGGGCTGGTGGGAACCCTCGGAACGCGTCTGCCGCGGCGGCCGTCTATGGACCGCCATCTGGCGGTGTTTCTTCCGGCCGATGCTGAAGGTCGTCATCGGCCGCCAGCAACGCAAACTCGGTTGGCAAGGCCGATTCGCCATGGAAATGGCCCGAAACGCGCGGGTCAACCAATTTCCGGATCTCGATTAGGATTTTCCAATGAAGGCCATCGAAACCTATTTTCAAAACGATCGGTTCGCAAAGTACATCGGCATCGAAATACTGGGCATTTCCCCTGGAAACGCAAAAGCCAGAATGAAAATCGAAGACCACCATCTCAATGCGGCGAACGTGGTCCACGGAGGCGCGATATTCGGTCTGGCCGATCTGGTCTTTGCCGTCGCGTCAAACTCCCACGGGACCGTTGCCCTCGGCATCAACGTCAGCGTGTCGTATCTGAAAGCAGCCCGCGGCGGGGTTCTCTTTGCCGAAGCCAGGGAAATTTCAAGAAACCCCAAGCTCGGCACCTACGCCATCGAAGTGAAGGATGAAAAGGAAGAAATCATTGCGGCGATGATCGGAACCGTCTACCGGAAAACGGATCCGATCAAAAGCATCAACCCGTAGGAGCGGCAAGAGACCTCGTTCGCATGGCGAGGCTTCGGTTGTGATCGCCGCGCCTCATTCCCGCACGGTGCGATCACGCCGTCCGGGCACCCATCCCCGCTTCGGACGCCACCGCGGGCATCCCCCGGCTGCCCAGCTGCCCGCAGGCGGCCATGAGGTTGCGGCCCTTGGTCGAGCGGCGCTGGATGCTGACCCCCCGCGCGATCAGCCGGTCCCGGAATCCGGCGATCTCGGTTTCCTCAGGGCTCCGGTAAGGACTGCCGGAGCCCGGGTTGAAGGGAATCAGGTTGACCTTGGCCGGCAGAGAGGCAAGATAGGCGGCCAGTTCGTCGGCGTGGACGGGCCCGTCGTTCACCCCGGGAATGAGGACGTACGCCACCATGATGGTGTTCCCCTTTTTCACGGGATAGGCCGAAAGCGCCCGCTTCAGCTCGGCCATGGGGTAGGCACGGTTGATTGGCATCAGCTCCGAGCGGATCGTGTCGTTCGGTGCATTCAGGGAAACGGCGAGGTTCAACAGGGGCATGTTCCCTGCGGCCAGTGCCCGGATGCCGGCCACCAACCCCACGGTGGATACGGTGATGTGGCGAAGGGCGATGTCGAGCCCCCGCTGATCGTTGATCACGCGAACGGCCTGCACGACGTTCTCGAAATTGTCAAACGGTTCGCCCATCCCCATGAAAACGACGTTTCGAAGCGAGGGGCCGAAACGTTTTCGGGCCGCCCAGACCTGACCGACGATTTCGTGGACCGCCAGCTGGCGGCGCAGCCCCAGCTTGCCCGTTTCGCAAAACCGGCAATTCATCCGGCAGCCGACCTGGCTCGACACGCAGACCGTGCGGTGGGTCTGCATGGGCAGGACCACGGATTCGATCACTTCCCCGTCGGCGAGGCGGGTGGCAAATTTCACCACCCCGTCCTTTTCCAGGGTGTCCACCACCGTGCCCGTATCCGTCACCAGATCCATCCGGAGCCGCTCCGCAAAGGCGCGTGAAGCCGCGATATCCGGCGAGCGCGTCACGTCGGGTTGCATCCGGCCGTAGAGCTCCCGGAAAAGGGCCGCGGCATGAAACCGGCCTTTCCCGTAGCGCGTGCGCAATCGATCGACCAGTTCTTCAAAGCTGTGCCCGAAGGCAAAAAGCGGATCATCCATTCCGTGTCACTTCTTGGCGCCGAGGTCGGAAAGCAATTCTATTTGAAGCTCTTGGATTTGCACCAGGCGTTCCCACTGGTGCGAAAGCAGGTGATCCACTTTTTCATGCAGGTGCCGAATCTCCAGTTCGGCTTTTAGGTTCACCTGATAATCATGCTGGGAGCGGACCCGGTCTTTGGCTTCCTGGCGGTTCTGACTCATCATGATGATGGGCGCCTGGACGGCGGCCAGACAAGAAAGAAGCAGGTTGAGGAATATGAAGGGGTACGGATCCAGCGGGCGCCAGAGCAGCACAATCGAGTTCATCCCGATCCAAAGGAGGAGGAAAACGCCGAAGCAGATGAGAAACGCCCAGCTGCCCCCGAAGGTGGCGATCTTATCGGCCAATCGCTCGCCGAAGGACCACTTTTGTTCGAACTCGGCATCGACGTTCGAGGAAAGCAGTTCATGTTCCCGAAGGCTTCGCACGACATCCTGCTCAAGGGAGGAGAGCTCGCCCTTCTCGGATTCGAGCAGGGAATGCACGTATTCGTCGCGAATCGCCGACAGGTCCGCCCGGCAAATGAATTTTTCGGACGACCACTCCGGGTGTGTTTTAAGAATCTCGGCGGCGATCTCTTTCCGGACGATTTCACCGGAAACAACGCCGTGGGCGGGAAACGACTTGCCGCAAACGGCACACGTTTTCAGGGGGGCATTTTTGATGGGCATGGGGACACCGTCCTCTCCGTGCGGTTCGTGAATCGCTCGAATTTTCTTTTACCGCACGCCCCTCCATCCGTCCAGGGCCTTGCGGACAATTCGGGCCAGGCTCCGCCGGGTGCCAAATCGTGTCCATCCCGGGATCGGCAATTTTGATGAACCCGTAAAAAGTCGTTTTTCCCGCTTTGTTGTCATCCCGGCGAAAGCCGGGATCCAGTCAATTCAACACGTTCTGGATGCCGGATCAGGTCCGGCATGACGGTTCGAGGATTTTTTGCAATTCCGTCAATTTTGGGATGGACACGAAATCACCCCCACCTGGGTCCGTGGAAGCCAGCCGATCTTATCCGAAGAAAACCGGATGCGCACGAAACCGGGGATCGTTTTTTCAATCCGGACCCGGGTGCCGGCGTGGAGGACGAAGAGCTCGGTGTCCGCCGCCGTCACCCCGGAACGGACCGGGGCCGCCTGGGGCAGGATGATCCCCATGGGCCGGTAGGCGGTCTCGTAGGCATTGAACAGGGCCGTCCCGGCAAAGATCAGGGCCAGGGCGAGGACAGCCCCGACGGCGGGTCGCGGAATCCGTCGCTTGAAGAAAATCCGCAGGGCCAGCAACGTCCAAAAGACGAAGTTCAACCCCAGGGCCATCCACTGGACCGTCCGGGGGCTCAGGTGATAGCGCCAGAAGAAAACGATCCGGGACAGGGACGTGCCGTTGTCCGGAGCTTTGTCCACGACCAGCGATCGGGCGTAGGTCAGGTTGAACCTCAGGTCGGGGTCGTCGGGAATCCGCTTCCGCGCTCGTTCGTACCAAAGGATCGCCTCCCCCAACCGTTTCGATTTCAGGCAGGCGTTTCCCAGATCGTAGTAGAGCTTCCCGTTGTGGACGCCGCCGGCCACGATCTTTTCAAACGCCTCGCGGGCCGCCGAGTAATGCTTGGTTTCGTAGGCGTGGATCCCGTCCACGAAGGTCCGGCGCCACCCCAGATCGGCGCGGGAGGTGGCCGAAAAAAACACCCCGATCAGAACCATCGGAACCATGATGCGCAGGGCGACCTTCATCGCAGCCTCCTTACCAGGTCGCGGGTTTCATCGAGAAGGGCCTCCCGGGCCTCACCGGGGAGGGATTCGCCTCCGAAGCGGGCCGCCTCGATGCGGTCGAAGAGATCGATCCCCCGGTCGATCAGGGCCGCATCCACGCCTTGACCGGAAAGGATCGCACGGGTCTCGGCCGTGGTGAGGGATGCGCCCCGACCGCCGCCCCGGGCCCGCACCGACGCAACCAGGGCCGAATAAAGCGCGGCCAGAAAGGCCTCGTCGGAGAGCCCGGCGCCGCCGGCCCGGCGAAGGGCGTCCCGGGCCCGGGCGGCCATGGCCCGGCCCGGATCGACGCCCTTGCGGCGTCGGGCGTCCACCCCCCGGAGCAGGCCGTAGCCCAGGGCCGGCGCCGCCAGGAAAAGAACGAACAGCATCATGGAGACCGGCTCCCGGTTGGAAAGGGCGTCAAACCCTTCTTTCAAATCCAGGATGTCCCGGCCGGTGAAGGTGACGGTTTCCTTGGGCGGGCCGGTCCCGCCCGATGGCGGCGGTGCGGAGACGACCAGGGGGGGTTCGGCCTGGGTACCGGGAAGGACCGTGATGTCCAGGGCCGTGGCCGTGGCAATGCGGTAGGCGCCGGCGGCCGGATCAAAGTAGCACAGATTGATGGGACCGATCCGGTATCGGCCGGCCCGGTCCGGAACCAGGGCCTGCCGGAAGATTTTCTTGCCGGAATACCCATGGGCCGCATCGGTGGTCACCTGGGTCTGGGGGGTGTCGGTGTAGACCCGAAACGCCGGGCCGATGCCGGTCGCCGGAAGGGCCGCGTCCAGGATGTTGCCCGTCCCCGCCACGGTGACCGTGAGGGTGGTGGTGCCGTCGACCTTGAGCCGGGTATCTTTCAGGGCCGCGGACACGTCGAAACGGCCCACCAGCCCGGAATAGGGGACCGTGCCCGCGTAGGCCGGCAGGGGCCGGACTTCCACGGTGACCGGCCGGGTGCGATAGATCCTGCGCACGGTGTTGTTCTGGCCGAAAATGGAATTGTTGAAAAACGGGTCCTTGAAAAATTGGCCGAAGGGGGATTGGCCTCCGCCGCCCGGAACCGTCACATCGCAGGAAAGGCTCGCCGCTGCGATGGGGATCGGTCCCAAGCGGGATGGAATCAGGATGTCGGATAAGGTGG
>JBJKPT010000317.1:0-17459 GCA_046706045.1 Desulfobacterales bacterium | reverse complement strand
CAAGGGGCTGGGAACAAAAGGAAATGGATTTTGAAGGCCCCGCACCGGCGCTCACCCCGGCCGTTTCCCACATCCGGCAGCTTCCCTTTTTCGGCATGCAGGAGCCGGTGGTGATGAGGAACCGGGGGCTCATTTGCGCCGAACGCATCGACGAATACATCGCCAAAGACGGCTATCTCGCCGCGGCCAAGGCGCTCTACCAGATGAGCTCCGATGAAATCATCGCGGAGGTGAAGCGTTCCGGAATCCGGGGCCGGGGCGGGGCCGGGTTCCCCACGGGCATCAAGTGGGATTTTGCCTCAAAATCACGCGGGGACGTCAAATACGTTTTGTGCAACGCGGATGAAGGCGATCCCGGGGCCTTCATGGACCGTTGCGTTCTCGAGTCCGACCCGCACGCCGTGCTGGAGGGGATGATCGTTGCGGCAAAGGCCATCGGATCCCACATGGGATACATCTACTGCCGGGCCGAGTACCCGCTGGCCGTGAAGATGCTGAACCTTGCCATCGATCAGGCCCGGGACTACGGGCTGTTGGGAGCGGATATCCTCGGCTCCGGCTTTGATTTCGATATCGAGGTCTATCGGGGTGCCGGGGCCTTCGTGTGCGGAGAAGAGACGGCTCTCATGACCTCGCTCGAGGGAAAAAGGGGAATGCCAAGGCCCAGACCGCCCTTTCCGGCGATCCAGGGATTGTGGAAAAAGCCGACCATCCTGAACAACGTGGAAACCCTGGCCAACATCCCCCAGATCATCCTGAAGGGCGGGAAATGGTATGCCGGCATGGGCACGCTCCGAAGCAAAGGGACCAAGGTCTTTGCCCTGACCGGGGACGTGAACAACGTGGGTCTCGTGGAGGTCCCGATGGGGATCTCCCTGGGGACGATCATCTTTGACATCGGCGGCGGAATCCAGAAAGGCAAAAAATTCAAGGCCGTCCAATTGGGCGGACCGTCCGGGGGGTGCGTGCCGGGAAGCCACCTGAACACCCCCGTGGATTACGAGAGCATCGGCCAGTTGGGCGCCATTGTGGGCTCCGGCGGCATGATCGTCATGGACGAAGACAAGTGCGTGGTGGACGTGGCGCGCTTCTTCATGGAATTTTGCAAGGAGGAATCCTGCGGAAAGTGCACCCCCTGCCGCGTGGGAACCCAGAAGATGCTGGAGATCCTGACCAACATCTGCAACGGCAAGGGCAAGGAAGGCGATATCGAGACATTGGAGAAATGGGCCGGAATCATCAAAAACACGGCCCTCTGCGGTCTGGGGCAGACCGCCCCGAACCCCGTGCTCTCCACGTTGCGGTACTTCCGTGACGAGTACGAAGCCCACATCCGGGAGAAACGCTGCCCGGCCGTGGTGTGTTCGGCGTTCTTCAAAACCCCCTGCATGCACGCATGCCCCATCGGGATGGACATCCCCGGCTACCTTGCCCTGATCAAGGCGGATCGACTGGACGACGCCTACCGCGTGCTTTTGAGAACCAATCCCTTCCCCTCCATTTGCGGAAGGGTCTGCGATCACCGCTGCGAGAGCAAATGCCGGCGCGCCACCCTGGATGAATCCGTGAGCATCAAGACGCTCAAACGCTACATCACGGACAACGCCGACCGGCCCCGGCCGGAGCGCTTGTCCCCGACCCGGAAAGAACGGGTCGCCGTGATCGGCGCCGGTCCCTCGGGACTCACCGCCGCCAGGGATCTCGCGCTGAGAGGCTATGCCGTAACCGTCTTTGAGGCCTTTCCGGAAGCCGGCGGCATGATGCGGTGGGGGATTCCCGAGTACCGGCTGCCCAGGGATATCCTCAAGCTTGAAATCGAGGACATCCTCCACCTGGGCGTCGAGCTTCGCACCAACACCCAGGTGGGACGGGACATCTCCTGGGACCGGATCAAGACGGACCACGACGCCGTGTACATCGCCATCGGTGCGCAATCCAGCGCGCGATCCGGACTGGAGGGGGAAGACCTCGACGGGGTCATGGGGGCCATTGAATTCCTTCGGGAAGTCAACCTGGGCAAGAAACCGGCGGTGGGCGCCCGCGTCGTGATTGTCGGCGGCGGCAACTCGGCCGTGGATGCGGCCCGTTCCGCCCTGAGGCTGGGCGCGAAGGAGGTCGCCATCGTCTACCGTCGGTTGGCAGAGGATATGCCGGCCCAGAAGGAAGAGATCCAGGCCGCCCGGGAGGAGGGGATCCGGATCGAGACGCTTGCGGGCCCGTTGAGGTTCCAGGGTGAAAACGGCCGCCTCGCAAAGGTGATCTGCCAGCGGATGCGCCTGGGGGAATTCGATGCCGGCGGGCGGAAGAAACCCGTACCCCAAATGGGCGATGAATTCGTCCTGGATGCGGATCAGGCCATTCTCGCCATCGGCCAGGAGCCGGTATATGCCTTCGATCTTCGCAAGGACAACGTCGATCTGAACAACCTGCGGTACATCCGTGTCGCCAAGGGCAAAAAGACCGAGACCGCCGCACCGATGATCTTCGCCGGCGGCGATGCGGTCACCGGCCCGCACACGGTCGTCGGCGCCATCGCCGCGGGCCGTGCGGCGGCCAGAGAGATCGACGAGGCCATCCGAAGAAGCAACGGCGAGTCCCCCTACGTGCCGGAAGAACAGGCGATCGAGATCCCCGTGGCCCCGGAAGAAGAGATCCGGGAGATCGCAAGGGTCTGTCCGCTCGAGACCCCCTGTTCCGAACGGATTCGGGATTTCCGTGAAGTGGAAAGGGGATTTTCGAGGGCCCAGGCCCTTGAAGAGGCAAGCCGATGTCTTCGTTGCGACATCGAAATGGACCAGGAGACCGCTGCGGGTGAATCTGCCGCCAATTGAACTTTCAGATGGAGAATCGATCCTATGGAAAGAAAAGACAACAAGGCAAGGATCACCCTGGACGGGAAAGAAATCATCGTTGACGAAGGCATCAGCATCCTTGACGCGGCCAAACAAAACGGCATCAAGATTCCGACCCTTTGTCATCATGAGGCCCTTTCCAACTGGGGCGGATGCCGATTGTGCGTCGTGGCGGTTGACGGATCCCCGAAGCTTGCGGCCAGCTGCGTGACCCCGGTCCGGGACGGCATGGAGATCGTCACCTCAAACGAACAAATCGTTGAAAGCCGCAGGACCATGCTCGAGTTTATTTTCGCCGAGCGGAATCACAACTGCATGTTTTGCCCGCAAAGCGGGGATTGTGAACTCCAGGACCTGGCGTATGCGCTCCAGATGGATCACCTGACGGTGCCCTTTTCTTTTAATTCGTTCCCGGTCGACGTCACCAGCCCCTACATGGTGATCGACCACAACCGGTGCATCCTTTGCGGCCGCTGCGTCCGTGCCTGCAAGGAAATTGCCGGGGCCTCGGTGCTGAACTTTCAAAACCGGGGCCCGGATACCCTGATCGGCATGGACTTGTCGGAAAGCCGGGAGGCCTCGACCTGTTATCAGTGCGGGCCCTGCCTCCAGGTCTGCCCCACCGGTGCCATATCCAACCGGTTTCGCACCCATTACGCGGTCAAGGGGCATTCCAAGGACTGGCAGGCCGTTGACTCGGTCTGCCCCCTGTGCGGGATGTTGTGCCCGACCGTCACCAGCGTCAGGGGAAACGATCTCGTCAAAATAGAAGGCCGGATCACGGGGGGAAACGGACGGCCGGATCATGGCCAGCTCTGCTACAAGGGACGCTTCGAGATCATGAAGACGGAAGGCAAACGCCTTCTGACGCCCATGCTCAAGAACGGGGACGGCACCTGGGAGGAGGCTTCGTGGGAAAAGGCCCTGGACGCGGTATCGAAAAAACTCCGGGGCATCCGGGACAAGGATGGCGGAAAGGCCGTGTTCGGGCTGGCTTCGAGCGCGGCCTCCAATGAGGAACTGCTGTTTTTCAGGGATTTGATGAAGAAAGGACTCTCGGCGGGCCGTACGGATTCCCTTGACGGAGATCACTTCCGGACCATTGCGAGCGCCGTGGCGTCCCAGGGGTCGAGTCTTCACGAGGCCTCCTGGGAGACGATACCGGAATCCGACCCGATTGTGCTCATGGGCGCCAACCCTTACGCGAGCCAGCCGCTGGTCTCTTCACTGATTCGAAGGGCCGTTCTGGAAAAAGGCGTGGAAGTGATCGTCCTGGGAAGATCCGAGCGGGTGCCGGCCCATGCTTCCACATCGTTTCCGGTGGATGACGGCAGCCTGCCCCTCGTGATCCGGTCCTTTGTCGCGTCGGCCGCCGACAAAGACGACATCCCGGCGTCTCTGGAGCGGGCGGGCCTGGACCGGCAGGCAATCCAGGCACTGAAATCGGCCGCGGAACGGACCGGCCGTTCGGAACGCCCGTTGATCGTTTGCGGACAGGCGGTTACGGGCCACCCGGACCCGTCCCTGCTGGCCGACGCGATCCGTCTGGTCCGGTGGAAGGGGCTTGACCCGGACGGCCGCTCGCGGCTGCTCATCTTGAAACCCTTCGGCAACAGCGCCGGCGCATGGAAGCTCGGGGTTCCGGCATCGGCGGCCCCGCCTTCAAAAAATCAATCCAAAGGCGGTCTCATCCTCCTGAGCGATGCCGGCGAGGCCGACGGGCTCAAGTCCCGGATTCCGGTTCGATCCGGCTTTGTTGCCGCGGTGACGCCTTTCCTGACGGAATCGCTGGCGGATCTGGCCGACGCGCTGATTCCCAAACCCCTCTTCCTTGAAGAGGCAGGCACCTTCACCTCCCTGGACGGGGGCGACGTGTCCTATAAAAAAAGAGTGCTCCAGGGGCCCGAAGTTCTGAAGGATTCCTGGAGCATCTTCTCGAGGTTGTCCGAGCGGATCGGTTTTAAGCCGGAGTACACCACCTGGCAGGAATTATCCAGGACGGCGGATCGCGAAATCAGGAATCGGGCCCTGTTCGGGCCTCAACCCGGTTGAGCGGTTCCGGGTCCAAGGTTCCGGTCGGCGTACCGCCGAACCCGGAATCGATCGATAAAATGGAGAAGCCGGCAGCGTTTTGTGCGGCTCCCGGCGGGAGGTTGACGAATGGGAAAACCCAAAGTCGCAACGGTATGGCTCGAGGGGTGCTCGGGGTGCCACATGTCCTTTCTGGACCTGGACGAAACCCTTTTGGATATCCTGACCGAGGTCGATTTGACCGTGACCCCCATCACCGATTTCAAGGATTTTGATTTTCCGGAGGTCGATGTGGGAATTGTCGAGGGGGCCATCGGAAACGAAGAACACGTAAAGATCGTGAAACACCTGCGCTCCCGCTGCAAGATCCTGTTGACATGGGGGGATTGCGCGGTGTTCGGCGGCATCAACACGCTCCGGAACTGGATTCCGAAGGAGGCGGTCTTGCGAAGGGGGTACCTGGAAACGGAAAGCACCGTCGAAGGGCGCCTCCCCATCCACGAAGACCTCCCCAGGCTCCTGAACAAGGTCCTGCCGGTCAACCAGGTGGTGACGGTGGATGCCTACATCCCCGGGTGCCCGCCTTCTTCCCAGGCGATCGCCTACGGGCTGGGGGAGATCTTAAAAGGCAACATACCGGTTCTTCCAACGGAGATGATCCATTTCGACTGAGGAGATCAAAACATGACGACGGCACAAAAAATCACCATCAATCCGGTTACCCGCCTGGAGGGCCACGGAAAGGTCACCATCCACCTGGATGAGGAGGGCGAGGTACGGGGTGCCCGGTTTCATATCACCCAATTCCGGGGATTTGAACGATTCTGTGAGGGAAGGCCGTTTGAGGAGATGCCGATCATCACCCAGAGGATCTGCGGCATCTGCCCCGTAAGCCATCAATTGGCCAGCGCCAAGGCCTGCGATGCCATCCTGGGGGTGGAGATCCCCGTGACGGCAAAGCGCTTGAGGGAGCTCCTTCACATGGGACAATTCATCCAGTCCCATGCCCTTCATTTTTTCTACCTGGCAAGCCCGGACCTGCTGTTGGGCTGGGATGCGGATCCGGCCGTTCGAAACGTGGTGGGCGTGGTCGACAAATTCCCGGAGCTGGCCCGAAAGGGAATTCGTTTGCGAAAATTTGGCCAGGAAATCATCGAGGCCCTGGCCGGGAAAAAGGTTCACCCGGCCTATTCCGTTCCCGGCGGCGTGATCGCACCCCTTTCGCGGACGGCGCGGGACACCCTGTTGAGCGGTTTCGGGGAGGCTTACGGCACCTGGCAGGCCGCAACGGAGCTTTTGACGGGCTGGATCGAAAACAACCTCGAGGACATCCGGCGGTTCGCCAATTTTCCATCCCTGTACGCCGGGTTGATGGATGAAGACGGTTGCCCCAACATGTACGACGGGCTGCTGCGGGTAAGGGCCCACGACGGCACCGTGATCTCGGAATTTGACCCGGCCGCGTATCTGGACCACATCGGCGAGCACGTGGAGCCGTGGTCCTATATGAAGTTTCCCTTCCTGAAGGCCATGGGATATCCCGAGGGCTGCTACCGCGTCGGCCCGTTGGGCCGGATCAACGCGGCAGAGCGCATGAGCACCCCCAGGGCCGAGCAGGCGCTTGAACGCTTCAGGGCCCTCGCGGGAACCGACCTGAAGGGCTGCACCCTGCTCTACCACTATGCGCGCCTGGTTGAACTGCTCTACTGCCTGGAACGGGCCGAGGAACTTATGAAGGAAGACCGGATCTGCGACGGCGATATCCGGATCACGGCCGGCCCGGCAAATCCGCAAGGGGTCGGCGTGATCGAGGCCCCCCGGGGGTTCCTGATCCATCACTACCAGGTGGACCCATACGGGGCCATCGAAAAAGCAAACCTCATTGTGGCCACCGGACACAACAACATCGCCATGAACCGGTCCGTAGAACTCGTCGCCAAGGAGTACATTCACCGGGGCGAGGTGAAGGAGGGTTTTTTGAAGCGCGTGGAGGGAGCCATTCGCTGCTACGACCCGTGTCTTTCCTGCGCGACCCATGCCCTGGGCCAGATTCCGTTCCGCATCCAGATCCTCGGAGAGACCGGTGAACTCTTGCGCGAACTGTGAGGAACCCGGGCGCGGATCGCGGTATTGCCGGAATCCGCCCGGCGCTGGGTCTACGGCCATGGGAACGGACCCGGATGGATGAGGGCATGGCCCCTTCTGGAAAGCGTCCGATTTATTCACGACAGGGAAGATGAACGCCAGGGAGGAACTCATGGGGACGGAAAAAGACATACTGGTTATCGAAGACGACCGGGATATGGTCAATTCCTATCGCATTATCCTGGAGAGCAGGAAATATCTCGTCAGGGCCGCCTTCAGCGGCAAAGAAGGCCAGGCCAAAATTCAGGAAAAGATTCCCGACCTGATTATTCTGGACGTGATGATGGCCACGGACACGGACGGTTTCGATCTTGCCTTCAAGCTCAAAAACAACCCAAAATACAGCAAAATTCCGATTATTATGGTAACGTCGTTTCAAAAGAAGATCGCCGAGCAGGGGCCCGAACGGTTTCAACACATACTGGGAGAGAATTGGCCTGTTGCACAATTTCTTGAAAAACCCGTAGACCCGGAGGAACTGCTCTCCGTTGTTGAAAAGCAAATCCGGGAAACGGATCGGGAATGAAACACGCCCCCGTTGAAAGAGCGCTTATTTTCAACGTGAAAGGGATGGGGGCTCGGGCCGGACTCAAATCCCGAATCCGGCCGCCGGGGGATAAGGGGGGAGCCCGCCATGCAACGGGGGTATGAGCTGATCCAGGATCAATTGTTTTTCCGCAGGGAATTGATCGAGCGGGCCGGCTGGTTTGTCAACCTCCGGTGGATCGCCGGCGGAGCGGTTCTCCTGGGAACCTGGGCCGGGCACTATTTTTATGCGAACTTGCCCTTGCTCCCCCTGAGTCGCATCGGCGTTGCCATTGTCTTCTACAACGCCCTTTTTTTTCTCATATGCCGGCGACTGCGCAAGGCCCGCGCCCGGGACCCCAAACCCTTTTCCGTTTTTGCGCACGCGCAGATCTCAATCGATCTGTTGGCGCTTTTTTTTATTATTTACTATACCGGCGGCATCACCAGTCCCGTTCTTTTTTTTGTACTGTTTCATATCATCCTCGCAGGGATCCTGCTCCCGCCGGCCGCCTCCTTTCTCTACGGCATGGCGGTGTGGGCCGCCGCGGCCGGCCTGGTTGCAATGGAAAAGTTTTCGCTTCCGCCCCCGCAGCCGGCCTTGTTTTCGAATTCGCTGCCCGCGGAGACCCCGGGTTTGCCCCGAATGCTCGCTATTTTTTTCGTTCTGGGCGCACTCGTTTTTATCTCCGCCTTTCTCGTCACGACCATCAAAATGAGCCTGAGGGCGAAAGGAAGGGATCTTCTCAGAATCTCCAAAGACCTGGATCTGAGCAATGCCCGGTTGACCGCCCTCTACGAAATGGTCAAAGAGATGGGGTTGTGCTCCGACCTTCAAATTTTGATGGCCTCGGCCACCCGGAACGCGGCAACCATCATGGGCGTCAAGGCATGCTCCATCAAGCTTCTGGATGACGAGCGCCGATTCCTCAAATTCAGCGCGGCATACGGCCTCAGCGAGGATTACCTGAGCCAGAAGAGCATCGATATCGAAAAGAGCCCGATCAATCGGAAAATCATTCAAGGCGATGTTTACGCCGCCGGAAAAATTCATGAAAAAAATGAGTTTGAGCATCCGGAAAACCTTCGGAAAGAAGGCATCGCTTCCATGGTATGCCTGCCGCTCAGGGTGGAGAAAACAATCCTGGGGGTATTTTGCGTCTATAGCGCCGAATCGGACGATTTTTCCGAAGCCGATACCCACTTTTTTTCCACGATGGCCGATTTGACGGCCCTTGCCATGGGAAACCTGAAACGGGACCTGGACAAAAACTGGTTCCTGCAAAAGGCCGCGCACCAACTCAATTCGCCGTTGAATGCCATCGACAGCATGCTGAAACTGATCCGTCAGCGTTTCCTCGGCCACGTCAACGAGAAGCAGGAGGAGACCCTGATCCGTTGCGAGAAGCGGATCGCATTGTCCCGGGCGCTCATGAAGGAACTCCTTGATTTGGGTAAAAAACGCACGGATATCCACATGATCGCGATCCATTCCGTGGACGGGGCCAAAATACTGCGCGGGGTCGCCGAACTGTATCAGACGCAGGCATTCAAGAAGAACATCGCCATTTCATTTCATGTCGAAGACCCCGTCCCCGGAATCATGGCGGATGAAAAATTGATGGACGACCTGTTCTCCAACCTGATTTCCAATGCCATAAAATATACGCCGGCGGATGGAACGGTCCGGGTGACGCTTGCCGGGGAAAAGCCGAATTGGGTCAAACTGGAGGTGTCGGACACCGGTATCGGCATCCCGGAAGAGGACATTCCCAATCTTTTCTCGGAGTTCTTCAGATCGGAAAACGCCAAGGCCTTGGTTGAGGACGGCACGGGGTTGGGGCTCGTCATCGTCAAGGAGATCGTGTCGCGTCTGCGGGGAACGATTTCCGTGGAAAGCAAATTGGGCGAGGGCACCTCGTTTGTCTGTCTGATTCCGTCGGTCTGAATCTTCGCGTTTTCGGCGGAAACGAGGCCGTTCGGCACCGGGGCGTCATCCCGTGCCCCTCCGGAAAGTCGGCTGAAATCGATCTCCCGAGTCAGAAGTCGCGCAAAAGGGCAGTTGTGGGGAAGAACCATCGCGCGGGCGGGCGGAGATCGCTCGTGTCCACCCCGGGATCGGCAATTTTGCGTGCGTTCAAGGCGGACGGTTGATTGGAACCGGAGGAATAGCTTGGGCTATGTCGAGGATTCCAATCGATCGGCCAACGCGGAAATCGCGGAAAAGGGCCATTCCGGGACGGACATGCGCCATGGCCTTTATACTCCCCGGTGCCCCGGTGTGTCCACTATTTTGAGGAACGTCAATCCGAGACCTCCTGGCTTTTTCCCAAAAGGCCTCATGCAAAATACCCGTTGAACAATCAGGGGGGGATGGGTATAGACTGGATTCCAATGGGATGAAGTTGTAAAAAGCCGCCGGATCAAGGCCGCGCAGACGCATGACCCCATATCGCCGGTGAAGCCGGCGGGTCCGGGATTCCGGCACAAAAACAGGAACGGATAGCATGCTAAAGCAACTCACAGCAATTATCGAGCGTGAAGGAGAAGGATACGCGGCACTCTGCCCGGAGCTTGACATTGCCAGTCAGGGGGCCGCCATAGAGGAAGCTCGTGACAATCTGCGCGAAGCGATCGGGCTTTTTTTCGAGACCGCCTCGCGGCAAGAGATTCAACCCCGTTTCCACGAAGAAGTGTACGTGACCCGCGTGGAGGTTGCCGTTGGGTAAGCTCCGGATTCTTTCTGGAAAAGAAGTTTGCACCATCCTTGCGCGCCATGGATTTATAGGTGCGGCAGCGCGGCGGCCATATTGTGATGCAGAAGCAAGTCACGGGCACGACGGTCACCGTGCCGGTTCCAAACCATGCTGAGCTGCGTGCCGGCACACACCAATCCATCATCCGACAATGCGGAATATCCAGGACTGAGTTCGAGCAGTGACCTCTCTTTCATTCTTCGTTCGTAACCTCCGGCGCCGGAAAGGGGCACACGAGATTTTCATGGTGGGCATTGGAAAACCGTCGTCCTTTACCGTGGCGGCCACTGCCTTAAACGGGGAATCCAATTGCACGAATGGGATGGGCACCAGGTAACCGCCATGATTTTTTTGCACACCTCGGACTGGCATCTGGGCCGGAGGCTCTTCGGACGGGACCGGAGCGAGGAACAGGCCCGGTTTCTCGACTGGCTCGCGAACGTCGTCGACTCCGAGGGGGTGGATGCGCTTCTTGTGGCCGGGGACGTTTTCGATTCCGGGACCCCCAGCCACCGGGCCCAGGAGCTCTACTACCGGTTTCTCTGCCGGGTGGCGGAAACCGGTTGCCGGCACGTGGTGGTGATCGCCGGTAACCACGACTCGCCGTCTTTGATCGATGCCCCAAAAACGGTGCTTCGATACCTGAACGTGCACGTGATCGGCCAGGCAAGCGATCCGGTCGATGACGAGGTGATCTCGCTTTCCGGTCCGGACGGCCGGCCGGAAGCCATCGTCTGCGCCGTCCCCTACCTGCGGGACCGGGATATCCGGGCGGCCGAGGCCGGGGAGGATATCGAGGACAAGGAGCGCAAACTCATCGAAGGCATCCGCAGCCACTATGCAACGGTAGCGGCCCTGGCCGAAGAAAAACGCAAGGCGCTCGGCGCGAAGATCCCGCTCGTCGCCATGGGGCACCTTTTCACCGCCGGGGGACGAACCGTCGAGGGGGACGGGGTGCGGGAGCTCTATGTCGGCTCGCTCGCGCACGTCCCCGCCGGGATATTCCCGGACAGCTTCGACTACCTGGCGCTCGGCCACCTCCACGTCCCCCAAGCGGTGAACGGTTCCGGGGCGATGCGCTACAGCGGCTCTCCGATTCCCATGGGCTTCGGCGAGGCGACCCAGCAAAAGAGCGTCTGCCGGGTCGAATTCGAGGGCACGCGGGCCGCGGTCCGGTTGATCGATGTCCCTGCTTTTCAGAGGCTCGAGCGCCTCCGGGGAAGCTGGGAGGCGATCTCGGAGGGGATTCTTGCGCTGTCGGCCGCGGGCGCCAAGGGCTGGCTCGAGGTCATCTACGACGGCGAGGCGGTGATCGGCGATCTTCGGGAGCGCCTGGACGCGGCCGTTTCCGGATCGGGAATGGAAATTCTGCGCATCAAAAACAACCGGATCGTCGATCGGGTCCTCGGGCAGATTCGTGACGGGGAAACGCTCGATGACCTGAACGTCGACGATGTGTTCGCCCGGTGCCTCGCGGCCCACGACGTGCCGGAGGCGCAACGGCCGGAATTGCTTCGCGCCTACCGGGAGACGCTCACCTCCCTCTACGAAGAGGACACCCGGGCGCACTAGAGGGCACCGCAAACGGTCCGTTTGCGCGATTTCTGCCTTTGGCGATCGCTTCGAACCCTCCGGTTCAAGCCGTCCATTGGTGTTGGAGGCGGGCAACGTTGCCGATCCACGATAGAGGCGGTCGATGCGGATCCTGCAGATTCGGTTCAAGAACCTGAATTCCCTGGTCGGCGAATGGGCGATCGACCTCGCCCATCCGGCGTTTGCGGCCGACGGGATCTTTGCCATCACCGGACCGACCGGCGCCGGCAAGACGACGATCCTGGATGCCGTATGCCTCGCGCTCTACGGCCGCACCCCACGCCTGGACAAGATCACCAAGAGCGCAAACGAGATCATGTCCCGCCGCACCGGGGAGTGTTTTGCCGAGGTGACCTTCGAAACCCAGGCGGGCCGCTATCGCTGCCACTGGGGTCAGCACCGGGCGCGAAAAAGACCGGATGGCGAGCTGCAGGCGCCAAAACATGAAATCGCCGATGCCGATTCCGGGGAAATTTTCGAGACCAAGATCCGGGGGGTCGCCGATGCGATCGAAACCGCGACCGGCATGGACTTTGACCGGTTCACCCGCTCCATGCTGCTCGCCCAGGGAGGCTTTGCCGCGTTCCTGGAGGCGCCCGCCGACGAGCGGGCCCCGATCCTGGAGCAGATCACCGGAACCGAAATCTACAGCCGGATATCCATCCGGGTCTATGAACGGCTCGTCGACGAGCGCAATGCATTGAACGTGTTGCAGGCGGAACTGGCCGGCATGCATCTTTTGAGTCCTGAAGAAGAAGCGCGGCTTCGCACCGGCCTGGAAGAGAAGATCCGCCAGGAAGAGGAACTCCGGCAACGGATTGAGCAGAAGAATCAGGCGATCGCCTGGCTCGATGGAATTGTTCGGCTGGAAGACGAGTTGAAGCAACTCGGTCGGGAAAAGGAAGCGTTAATGACCCGGATCGAAGCCTTTGCGCCGAAGGAAGAACGACTCCGGCGTGCGACCCAGGCGCTTGAACTGGCGGCGGAATACACCGCGCTGACATCCCTCCGTAGCGAACAAGCGAACAATCAGCGCAGTCTCGATGAGAGCCGGGAGTCCGTACCCGACTGCGAAGCGGCCGCAACGCAGGCAGAGGAGGCCATGGAGACGGCCACTGGTCAGCTTAATGCAAGAAGGGCCGAGCGGAAAAAGGCGCTGCCGATCATTTTCAAGGTGCGGGAGCTGGACCCGAAGATCAGCGAAAAAGATGCGTCCGTCAAAGAGGCCGACGACGCCATCGCCGAAACCGAATCGTCACTCGAAACGCTCCTCGCCAAGCAAAAAAAGGACGGCGCGGATCTGGAAGAGAAACGGGAAATCCTGCACGGCCTGCTGCGTCGGTTGGAGGAGACCCAAGCGGACGAAGGCCTGGTCGAACACCTCGCGGGAATTCGGGAACGATTCGAGGCATTGCAGCGCCTTCACGGACTGTGGGGCGACAAGCACGAAGAAATCCGTCGGACCGAGGGACAGGTCCGTGAATGCACCACCCTTTGGCAGGATCGGGCGGCGCGCCTGGCCGGGGAGCAGCGCGGCCGGGATGACACCCAGGGGTTGCTCGCGGAGAAGCAGTCGGCGCTCAAGGGGATCCTGGAAGGAACGGACCTGCCCGGCTGGCGTGATCGTCTGAAATCGCTGGAGGTGCAAAAAGCCTCTCTTTCCAAAGCCGTCGAAGCCGCTCAATCCATTTCGACGTCCAAAGAGATCCTTGAGACGCTCGGCACCCGAAGCGCCGATTTGCGCAAAGCAGAATCCACGCTGAAGCAGCAGATAGGGGAGCAAGCGGAGAAACAGGCCGCGTTTGAAAAAGAAGCGGGGCTGCTGGAGACGCAGCTGACGTTGCTCAATCGGATGGCGGACCTCGAAGAGGCCCGCCATCAGCTTCGGGACGGCGATCCGTGTCCGCTCTGTGGTGCCACGGACCATCCCTTTGCCGAGGGCAATATCCCGGCCCCGGATGAGACCCGTGAACGCCTGCGCGCGGTCCGGTCGGATTTGAAGGCGGCGACGGACGCAGTCTCCGATTTGAAGGTCAACCTGGCCCAAGTGGGCAAAGACCTCGAGCAGGCAGCCGCCGGCCGGAAAGAACACGAGGCGCGCATTGCGGAAGCCAGCCATCGGATTGCTCAGGCCTGCGAAGATCTTCCCCTGGATGTTTCCGTTTCCGGCCTTGGCGTGAAACTGGAGGCGCTTTTGCGGGAAAACGGATCGGCCGTGGCGCATGCGACCGCAGTCGTAACGGCCGCCGAAACTGCGGAAAAAGGGTTGACCACGCTACGCGAATCCCTTGAAAAGGCAAAAGATTCGGTCGCCAAGGCCGAAGGGGAAACCCAGACGGCCGCCTACCAGAAGAATTCCGCCGAAGCGCTTCTGGAGCGGCTCAAAAAGGAGGCCGAGGGACTTCGCACCCAGCAAGAGAATTCCCTTGATCTGCTGCAAAAGGATATCCGGGCGTTCGGCATCGACGAGCTGCCCGTCGGCAGTCTGGATCGGGTCCAGAAGGAGCTGACCGTCCGACGTGATCGGTGGTTGGCGCGGCAAAGAGAAAAACAAAATCTGGATCCGAAGATTGCGGAGCTTGATGCGCAGATCCGCAAACAGGCCGAACGCATTCAGGAAAAAGATGATTCACGCAAGAGACAAAATGAACGACGCGCCGGCCTGCTTCAAGAACGGGAGGCCTTGGGGCGTGAACGGCGGGAGATTTTCGGTGACAAAAACCCGAATGAGGAGGAAGAACGCCTCTCCACTGGGATCGATGTTGCCGAAAAAGCGCTGGAAGCCGCCCGGGACAAACGCAGTGCCGCGAACGAGGAATTTGGACGGCTGAAATCCAGGGTCGAGGAGCTGGAAAAATCGATTGAAACCCGGGACATCCATTTGAAATCGTTGGAAGCGGCGTTTCGGTCGCGGCTCGTGGCGTCGGGATTCCCTGGCGAAGAAGATTACAGGGCCGCATGCCTTCCGGAAGATGAACGGAAAAGCCTGACGCAAGAATCTCAAAAACTTTCTGAAGAGAAAAACGGGATCATCGCAAAAGAACGTGAGAACGTCCAGCGGCTGGAGACCGAACGCGAGAAGCATACCACCGATGAGCCACTGGATGCGCTCAAAAGCGCCCTGGCGGTGTTGGTCGCCAGCCAGAGAGAACGCCGGGAGGAGGTCGGCGGCATCCGGCAAAAGCTCAACGACAACGACGCGTTGAGGCAGAAACAGCAAGAACGCGCCCAGGCGATCGAGGCGCAGCAGCGCGAGTGCGCCCGGTGGAACCTGCTCCACGAGCTGATCGGTTCGGCGGACGGGAAGAAGTACCGCAACTTCGCCCAGGGGCTGACCTTTGCGATGATGGTCGCTCACGCCAACCGGCAGTTGCAGAAAATGAACGACCGCTACCTCCTGGTCCGTGACGATGCCCAGCCGCTGGAACTCGACGTGATCGACAACTACCAGGCCGGCGAGGTCCGCTCCACCAAGAACCTCTCGGGCGGCGAGAGCTTCATCGTGAGCCTTTCCCTTGCGCTGGGGCTCTCCCAGATGGCGAGCCGGAACGTCCGGGTCGACTCCCTGTTCCTCGACGAGGGCTTCGGGACCCTGGACGACGACTCCCTGGACACCGCCCTGGAGACCTTGGCCGGTCTTCGCCAGGACGGAAAGTTGATCGGGGTCATTTCCCACGTTTCGGCCTTGAAGGAGCGGATCGCCGCACAGATTCACGTCGTCCCCCAGACCGGCGGCCGCAGCCGGATCGCGGGGCCCGGATGCCGGCGGATCGTTTGATTGCCGCCAACCGGGCCTTGACAAAACCGGCCGCAATGCGCAGAAATTCAAAACGCGCGGCGGTTTCCGAAACCGTGCCCGCCGACCGGCAATCCAAAATCCAAAATCCAAAAAAAACCATTTCCCCCGAGGTACGCGCATGGCGAACGAGCCCAACAAAATCATCTATTCGATGATCCGGGTCAGCAAGTTTTACGACAAGAAGCCGGTGTTGAAAGACATCTCCCTCTCCTATTTCTACGGCGCCAAGATCGGGGTGCTCGGCCTGAACGGCTCGGGCAAGAGTTCCCTTTTGCGCATCCTGGCCGGCGTGGACACGGAGTTCACCGGCGAGACGGTCCTCACCGAGGGCTACAGCGTCGGGTACCTGGAGCAGGAACCCCTGGTGGACGTCGACAAGTCGGTCCGGGAGGTGGTCGAGGAGGGGGCCCAGGAAACCGTCGATCTGCTCCGGGAGTTCGAAGAAATCAACATGAAATTCGCCGAGCCCATGGACGATGCCGCCA
The DNA here is from genome assembly GCA_046706045.1 of Desulfobacterales bacterium. Lineage (GTDB taxonomy): Bacteria > Desulfobacterota > Desulfobacteria > Desulfobacterales > JBDRRP01 > JBJKPT01. Next base: position 1,273 of record JBJKPT010000317.1, on the reverse strand, counting down.
TGGACAAACTCATCGCCCGCCAGGGAGAGGTTCAGGAAAAGCTCGACGCACTGGATGCCTGGGACCTGGACGCGCGACTCGAAATGGCCATGGGCGCCCTGCGCTGCCCGCCGGGGGAGGCCCGGGTCAAGGTTCTTTCCGGCGGTGAGAAGCGCCGGGTGGCCCTGTGCCGGCTGCTCCTCAAGAAGCCCGACATCCTCCTGCTCGACGAACCCACCAACCACCTGGATGCCGAAAGCGTCGCGTGGCTGGAGCACCACTTGAACCAATACGCGGGAACGGTCATCGCCGTCACCCACGACCGCTATTTTCTCGACAACGTGGCCGGCTGGATCCTCGAGCTGGACCGGGGCAGCGGAATCCCGTGGAAAGGGAATTACTCCAGCTGGCTGGAGCAGAAGCAGGAACGGCTCCGGAAGGAAGAAAAATCCGAAAGCGCCCGGCAGAAAACCCTGCAACGGGAGCTGGAATGGATCCGCATGTCCCCGAAGGGCCGCCACGCCAAGAGCCAGGCCCGCATCAACGCCTACGAGGAGCTGTTGCAGGAATCGGTGGAGAAGCGGGAGCGGGACCTCGAGCTCTTCATCCCGCCGGGGCCCCGGCTGGGCGAGGTGGTCATCGCCGCCGCGGCCGTGGCCAAGGGTTACGACGATCGCCTGCTGGTGGAAGACATGACGTTTTCCCTCCCGCCGGGCGGCATCGTGGGGGTGATCGGCCCCAACGGGGCCGGAAAGACCACCCTCTTCCGGATGATCATCGGGCAGGAGGCGCCGGACCGGGGCACGATCCGCGTCGGCGAGACGGTCGAATTGGCCTACGTCGATCAGAACCGGGACCTCGACCCGGGCAAATCGATCTGGGAGGAGATCTCCGGCGGCGACGAGCAGATCGAGCTGGGGCCGCATCGGGTCAACTCCCGGGCCTACGTCGCCCGGTTCAATTTCTCCGGCACCGAGCAGCAAAAAAAGGTCGGCACGCTCTCCGGCGGCCAGCGGAACCGGGTGCACCTTGCCAAAATGCTTCGCCAGGGCGCCAATGTCCTGCTCCTCGACGAGCCGACCAACGATCTGGACGTCAACACCCTCCGGGCCCTGGAGGAAGGGCTGGAAAACTTCGGCGGCTGCGCCGTGGTGATCAGCCACGACCGCTGGTTTCTCGACCGGATCGCCACCCACATCCTCGCCTTTGAAGGCGACAGCCGGGTGGTTTTCTTCCCGGGCAACTGGTCGGAGTACGAGGCCGACCGCAAGAAACGCCTCGGGGCCGAGGCCGA
>JBJKPT010000316.1:0-2579 GCA_046706045.1 Desulfobacterales bacterium | reverse complement strand
TCATAGACCCGGTCCGGCTCCCGGGCGTTGGCTTGATGCACCACGCAGAGGATATTGCAGAACACCCCGTGTTTTTTCAGGATCTGGAAGGCGTTCAGGGCCCGGGCGTGGGTGCCGCCATCGGCGGTTCTTCGGAAAACGTCGTGGAGATCGCCCGGCCCGTCGAGGCTGAGTCCCACCGAAAAGCCTTCCTCGGCAAAGAACGACGCCCACTCTTCGTCCAGCAGCAGGCCGTTGGTTTGCAGGCCGTTGGTCACCGTCCGGCCGGGTGGGCGGAGCTTTTTCTCCAGGCGGACAACCCTGCGAAAGAACTCCGGCCCGAGGAGTGTGGGTTCGCCGCCGTGCCATTCGAAATGCGTCACGGGGCCCGGCGATGCCGCCAACCGCTGCCGGATGAACCGCTCCAGAAGCGCGTCGCTCATTCGCGGGGGGTGGCCGGCAGAAAGCGGGGACCGGTCCAGGTAATAGCAATAGGCGCAGTGCATGTTGCACAGCGCCCCGGTGGGCTTTGCCATCACCAGGCATTCGGACCGGTTGCTCACGGCCGGCGGCTCAATCGCAGAGCGTCTGGTAAAAAAAGGCAAGAAGTTTCACGAAGGCATCCCGGACCGCGCGCACGTTGTACGAAGCGGCGTCATCGTTGAAAAAGGCGTGGTTCGCGCCGTCGTAGATATAGTTTTCATACGCTTTGCCGATGGATCGAAATCCATCTTCGAAGGCGGAAATTCCGGTGTTGATTCTCTGGTCGTTGCCGCCGTAGAATCCGATCACGGGGCACGCGATGGATGGAATTTTCTCCCCGGGAGGCGTCATTCCGTAAAACACCGCAGCCCCCGAGAGTTCCGGCTCTTCACAGGCAAGCAGGGCGGAGAGTCCGCCCCCCATGCAAAAACCCACGCAGGCGACTTTCTGATTTCTGGTGATCGCCTCCGCGGTCCGCAGATGGCGGACCGCTTCTCGCAGCTGCGGCACGAATGCCGACAGCTTGCCGACGGCGGCAATCATCCGGTCGCAGGTCTCGCCGATTTCCGACCGGTCGGGCTCCGGCACCCTGGCGAGTTCCTTTTCCCTGGCGGCGGCGTCCCTCCAGGCATTGGGCGGCAGCTGGCGGATGAATGCCAGTGCCTTGTCCAGCCGGCTTTGGGCAAAGTACCCGGGACGTTCGCCGCCCGAGGCGAACAGATCCGGGGCAAGGGCGGCGTAGCCTGCCGCGGCAAGGCGCCGGGTCACGTCTTCAATGTGGGCGTTTACCCCGCCGATTTCCTGAATGACGACAATGGCCGGCAACGGCTCGGAAGCATGTTCGGGGTAAGCGAAATATCCTCTCTGATCCCCATAGGTGATCCACCTGCCTTTGATTGACATCGCTCTCTCCTTGGGCATGCTGCCTTGAAAAACGGGATGTTCCGTCCGGGATCAAGGCATGTTAAAAAAACGCATCCGTCTCCCGCGCGGCATCGGTAAAACTCCGTTGACGTCTTGCCAGACATCATATCCGTCGATGCGGAACCTGTCAAATCCCGGAAATGCACACGGGTCGCAACTTATAGCGTCCATCCCGGAATGGTTGCCGATCCTGGGATGAACACGAAATATCAAGATCGTATCCGTATACAGAATGTACTTTTCCCATAATTTTTACTATACTGGCCGACACGGGAGCGCCTATCATGGAGGCCATACGGCAAAAATTCGGTCATGGAAAATGTCCGATTCCTTTTGGCAAAGCGTTGAACCCCCTCAACCCGGCGCCGGAACGCGATCCGGGAAAACCATAAAGGCCAAGAACAAGATCGGAAAGGAGCAACCGGAATGGAAAAGGAAACCTACGTTCACTCGTTTGATGGGACGCCTCTGTTTCTCAAGACCAACATTCCTGCCACGCCCAAAGCGATCATCGTCATCGTGCACGGGCTCTGTGAGCATCTTGGTCGATATGAGTATATGACCCAAAAACTGACGGACAGAAATTTTGGTGTTTACCGCTTCGATCACCGGGGTCATGGCAAATCCGAAGGCAAGCCGATTTTCTATAATGATTTTAACGAAATGATCGATGACGTCCGTTTCGTGGTCGAGTTGGCCAAAAAAGAACATCCCATCCTGCCGGTCTTTTTGATAGGGCACAGCATGGGTGGTTTTGCAGTAACCACGTTTGGTATGAAATACCCCAAGACGGTGAAAGGGATTGTCGCCTCCGGGGCTGTGACCCGATTTAATAACGCGTTCCCCATTCCGCCCGATATGCCGGTGGATTCATATGCCCCCAATGAGCTTGCGGATGCGATCTGCAGCGATCCGGCGGTGGTGGAAGCCTATAAAAAGGATCCCCTGGTCGCCAAGGAGGTTTCATTCGGCCTGTTTTACTGCCTTTTTGCAGGCGTTGACTGGAACAAAGAAAACTCGGACAAGTTTGTGGATTCCGTTCTGCTGCTTCATGGCTGCAACGATTTGCTTGTGAGCGAGAAAGACTCCCGGGAGTTGTTCGGGGATATTTCCTCCAAGGATAAGACGCTCAAAATTTACGCATTCCTCTTCCATGAAATTTTCAATGAACCGAGCAAGGATGAAGTCATTGG